>JBBQPW010000086.1:0-8884 GCA_038216845.1 Gaiellales bacterium
AGGTCATAACGCTCGCGGTGCATGCGACTGCGGCGCCGGCGAAAGCAGCCAGCCAGCCCGCATAATCCCCGCCGCCCGCAAACTCGCGCACGGCGTGAAAGGCGACAACCGCGAGGGACGTGCCGAAGGCAAGGACGACAATCCGGAACAAGACCCCGACGGGCGGGCTCCGCCGGAACAGCACCAGCACCAGCAGGGCTCCCGCCAGCTGGGCAGCTATCAGCCCGCCGGGCGCAACGAGAAAGAAGCCGAAAACAAGCATCGCGTCGTGCAGGGACAGGGCCACAACACCGCCCTCAGCATTCAACGCGTACAGCTCAGCCGCGAAGAAGACAATCACCAGCGACCACCACGGTACGAACGACGAACCGATAGGCCCACCGAGACGGCGAACGACAACCAAATAGATGATAGCCGCGACGACGACCAACGCTCCCATAAGCAGCTCCCCGCGGAAGGCCGTCTGGAAAGCAGCCAAGCCGCGCGGGGTTCCACCGTCGCTGAAGCTGCCGACGGTCCTCGTCGTTTCGCTCCGAAGCTTCACGCGGGCTGTGGGCATACTCCGTCAATATCGGAAGGCCCCGCTACCCAGCAACCTCCGGGCGGGTGACATAACACTCCTCCGGATGGGGGATAAAGGCCTGGCCGCGTTACCTTGCGCTCATCGTCGACGGCCTCCGCGCATTACACGCAAACCCACTACCCAAGCCCCCGCTCACCACCGCCAAGCACCTGAAAACGATGCGCTACTTCAGCCAGCAACGCAACCGCGG
The DNA here is from genome assembly GCA_038216845.1 of Gaiellales bacterium. Classification (GTDB taxonomy): domain Bacteria; phylum Actinomycetota; class Thermoleophilia; order Gaiellales; family Gaiellaceae; genus Gaiella. Next base: position 774 of record JBBQPW010000086.1, read on the forward strand.
CCCGCGAGAATAGTCAATCGTCCACGGCTCGACACCGAAGGCACCACCGACATCCCGGAGCCTGTCCTGAGCGATTGAAGGCTGGCCTCACCGGGAAAGCCCCAATCATCTCGTCAGCACGAAACGTAGAAACAGGCGAAGAGCTTGGGACGATGAGAGTCGCCACGATTGGCCTGCGTTTCCTCTGCATGCTCGTCGCCGCGATGCTGACCTACTTCGCGACCCACTAGCGGACCCCTCGCGGACCCGGGGGTCAGGGGGTCAGGTCTTCCATGCTCCAACCCCGGCATTATCTGCAATGCCCGGAACGAGGAAGACCTGACCCCGGTCTCGCCTAGCCCGTCAAGCGAGAGCGGGTCGTGGGGTGGTCTCACACAGGACGAAACAGGCGTGCTGTGACTCATGGCTCGCTAGCGCCCACACCACGTAAGCCCGAGGGATCATCCAGCAGTGCGAGGATGGCACGCCGAGACCGCTCGCGTCATGTTTCATGAAGCTCACGCCATACTGCGGGCCGGCACCCTCCTACTTGCCACTAGCGTCCTCGTCCTGCACATTCGCAGGGCAGTCACTGAGTGTTACGAGGGCCGAACTGCGTCGCGAGTCTGCGGGCGTAGACGTCCTCCCAGCGCTCACTCTGCGATGTTGCTCCGAAGTCGCGGTCAGCCTGGACGAGGAAATGCACGAGGTGGCTGCGGACGGGCTTCGTGCCGAGGATGTCCGACAGCTCGGAGAGCTCGAGCAGCCAGTCGGCGTACCAGGACGCCCAGTCGGGGTCGTCGCCGTCGACGATGCGGTAGACGACATGGTGTGTCTCGGCCGCTTCGTGGAGCAGCTCAGCGAGCTTCGCAGTGTCGATCATGGCGTTTCCTCCTGGATCGGTGACTCAGGATCAGCTCACTCGGCGGGCCCGAGCAGTGGCCCGAGGTTGACCTGGCCGTGAGCTCGAAAGAGCTCTTCCAGCTCCTTCGGTGATGGCCGAGGCGTCTCGCTTGGCGGTAGCGTCCGCGCGATCGCCGGCACCGAACCGTCACGAACCAACCGCTTGAGGCCGGCGGGCGTGCTGAGCACGAGGACTCGCGCAGTGTCGCTGTCGACGCGAAACGTGTGAGCCACACCCTGCGGAACCACGGCTGTCGCGCCTGTCTCGGGCTCGAAGCGCTCCTCTGCACCCTGAACCGTGAGCCGTCCTCGAGGACGAGGTAACTCTCGTCCTGTGGATGTGTGTGCAGTGGCGGCGATGCGTGACGTGGGAAGAGAGACTCGAGCAACGCGAAGCGCCCGTCGCATGTCCTCCCCGCGACCTTGATCGTCGCCAGAGTGCCGAGAAACCACAGCTGCTCTCCCACGCCAGCGCCCGACCAGCTCGCCCGCGTACTCGACTCGCCCACAGCCGGCAGCATATTCGGGCGCGCGTTCAATCCGTGATCACGCCTGTTCGCCGCGCGAGTTCTCATGCACGCCCGACCGCCACGTGATGAGAATGCCTCCGTGGATATCGTCGACCCCGAGATCGAGGGCTACGCCGAGGCGCACACGACTCCGCCGACCGAGTTGCTTCGCGCGCTCGCCGCGGAGACGCGGGCGAGCATGGCCTCGCCGCAGATGCTGACCGGAACGGTCGAAGGGCGACTCCTCGAGCTGATCGTGCACGCGTCCGGCGCGCGGCGGGTGCTCGAGATCGGGACGTTCACCGGCTACTCCGCGATCTCGATGGCTGCTGGTCTGCCGGAGGACGGGCGCATCGACACATGCGAGATCGACGAGACCCATGCCGAGGTCGCCCACCGGTACATCGCCGCCAGCCCGCACGCCGACAGGATCACGATCCACCTCGGGCCGGCGCTCGAGTCGATCGCGGCGCTGGAGGGGGAGTTCGATTTCGTCTTCATAGACGCGGACAAGCCGAACTACGGCAACTATCTCGACGCCGTCCTGCCACGGCTCTCCGAGCGCGGGTTGATCGCGATCGACAACACGCTCTGGAGTGGCCGCGTGCTCGACCCGCAGGACGACGCGACGCGCTCCATGGTGGAGCTAAACGACCGCATCGCCTCCGACTCGAACCTGACGGCCGTTCAGCTCACCGTCCGCGACGGGCTCACGCTGATCCGCCGGCAGAAGGGTTAGCCGCGCGCGAAGCTGAGGGTCCCGATCCGGTTTCCGACGAATTCGAGGAACGCGAACGCGCCCGGGCCGAGAGGGGCAATGGCAATCGGCTGCGCGTTCTCGGTCGCCAACGCGTATTCGAACACGCGGCCGGCTGGCGTCACCAGCCCGATCTGGTTGCGACCGCGATCCGTGAACCAGACATTCCCGTCGGGCGCAGAGGTGAGCCCGTAGGAACGCGCGCCACGCGGAAGCGCGAACTCGCGAATACGTCCCGTCGTCGAGAGTCGTAGGAGCTTGCCGGCCGAGAACTCCGAGACCCACAGGGCGCCACCTCGACCCGCGGCGATCGACACCGGCAGGCTCCCCGGTGTTGGGATCCGAAACTCGGTCACCCGGCCTTCGAGACTGACGCGGAAGACCCGATTCGCAGCCGCCTCCGTCCCCCAGAGTGCGCCGTCTGGCCCGGCGACTATCCCCTGCGGCTGGCTGTCGGCTGCTCCGACTGGGAACTCGACAATGTCTCCGGTTGTCGGGTCGAGGCGCCCCACCTTGCCGGCACCGACCTCGGTGAACCAGATCTTGCGGTCGCCACCAACGGTGATCCCCCACGGCCCGCCCGCGCCCGCCGGAAGGCGGAATTCACGCCGACTGCCGTCTGCCGTAATCCGGGCGATCGCATTCCCACCGATATTCGTCCCGGTCTCGGCGACATAGAGCGCGTCATCCGGTCCCACGGTGATTGCATGAGGAAAGCTGCCGGGACCGAGCTTGTAGACCGCTGGCTTGGCGCCGCTGCCAAGCGACGGATACAACAGAATCCTGCTCGCGTCGGCACCACTTACCCACACCGAGTGACCGTCGTGGGCGAGGGCAAGGTCGTAGGCAGCAAACGGGGATAGCGGAATCGGCAGCTCGACGATTGTCGGCGCCGCGGGCTCGTTGCCTAGCAATTCAGCCGCCCTCGTCTCGTGAACAAGCGCGACCCGGACGGCTGCGGAAAGCTTGCTGGGCACGTTCGGCTGCTTCACGGCGTAGCCCTTGATCCTCGACGCAGCCATGATCTCGCCTCGAACCGATGCTGTTGCGTCCTCCCCCAGCTCGGCTGCCCCGAGCGTGTCCAGCGCCGCACCGAGATCGCGCTGGGAGAGACGGAGACGAGCGAGGGCGGAAGGCAGCCCACTCGGCACGCGAAGGTCGCGCCGAGCGTTCTCGTCGCGCGCCCGCGCAGAGGCGAGGAAGTCCTTCGCCCCTGGCGAGCCGCCCTGGAGCGAGGCTGCCGGGCCGGCGACGAACACCGTGAAAATCACGCCGGCGGCGGCGACACAGGACCTCAGTCTGAAGGACGGTTCCAAACCGATCGTGATTCTTGCAGTCGCTGGGCGAGAGCCGGACGGTCACGGGTATCCGGTACGGATGGCACCGGTCATACTGGGACGGATGTCCGACGAGCCGGAGCTGATCACCCCTGCGGTTCCGGCCGATCTCCCGACGGTCGACGTCGAAGGGCGCCGCCGCGAGAGTGGCATCGAGGGAGTTACCCTGCACATGCTTGGCCCGCTCCAGGCCGACCACCGAGGAACGTTGCTCGAGGTCATAGACGGGCAGCTCGCTTTCTGGCAGGAGCCGATCGTCTACGCATACCGCGTGACGGTTCGACCGGGGCGCATCAAAGGTTGGGGGATGCACAAGCTGCAGAGCGATCGCTACCTGGTGATGTCCGGCCCGCTACGCGTCGTCCTGTACGACGGCAGAACGTCGTCGCCGACATATGACCGCTTTGCCGAATTTCAATTCACAGAGGAGACGCCTGGTCTGCTCTACATTCCCCCGGGAGTCTGGCACGCCGACCAGAACACGGGCGACCGCGACGCCGTATTCGTCAATTTCCCCACCCGTGCGTACGACCACGACAACCCCGACAAGCACCGAATCGATCCTGCGAACGACGTCATCGCCTTCGACTGGACGCTGAAGAACTACTAGCCGCGCGACGTCTCGTCTCAGGCCCCATGATGCCCGTCGCAACAGTCCTGATCCCAACGCACGATCACGGCTCCATGCTTCTTCACTCCTTGAGGAGCGTGCAGGAACAGACGGTCCAGGACATCGAGATCTTCGTCGTCGGCGACGGCGTGCCGGACGTGACGAGGAAGCTCGTCGCCGAGCTGGCCACACACGATCCCAGGATCCGCTTCTTCGACAATCCGAAAGGCCCGCGCCGCGGAGAGCTTCACCGGCACACGGCGCTCGCGCACGCGCGTGGTGAGATCGTCTGCTACCAGGCCGATGACGATCTGTGGCGACCCCGGCAGGTCGAGGAGCTGCACGGCCTGCTCGCTGGCGCGGATCTTGCCCACACCGTGGCGCTCCGGGTGGACCCCGCCGGTGGCGTCGCGCCGTGGCTTGCGGTTCTCGAGGCGGGCGTCTTCCGCGCACTGATGCACAGAGGAGCGAACTTCCTGCCGCTCAGCGTAGTCGGCCACACGCTCGCGGCGTACAGACGGCTCCCGCACGGTTGGCGGACGACGCCGGATGAGATTCCCACCGATCTCTACATGTGGCAGCAGTTCATGCAACAGCCCGGGGTTCGGCTCGCAAGCGGATCTCAGCCGTTGGTGGTGCACTTCGCCACGCCGGAGCGGCGAGACTGGACGTTCGCCGATCGTCTCCGCGAGCTCGAGCGGTGGTTCGGCCTCCTGGCAGAGCCGACCTGGGAATTCGAGCTCGAGCCGCTGGTGACCGAGCTCTGCGCGACGGGAGTCGATCGCTTGCGGCGACGCCTTCGCCGACTGGAGCCGCTGAGCACCATCGCGCTCAGTAGACCGCTGCTCGGCAAGGTTCCGCGTCGTCTCACCTTCGAGCTCTGGCAGCGAGAAGTCGATCGGGTGACCCGGGGACTCGCCACGGCAACGGCCTCGCAGGGCACGAGCCCGCGCTAACCGGGGTTGCGCCGGTCAGGAGAACGGCGCGAGGGCGTCGGCGACCCGGGCGCACTCGGCCTCGGTCGTCGTCGTCGAGAACGGCAGCGCGAGCGCACGGGCAAACGCGTGATCCGCGCCGGGGAACGATCCACGATCCCGATACGCACCGAGATGATGCAGCGCGTACGTGCCGATCTGCGCCTCGATGCCCTCGGCGCGCAGGGCCGTGAGCGCCTCGTCGCGCCGCCGGCGATCGAGCTGGACGACGTAGGCCTGCAGGCCGTGCCGGTCGCCGGCCGCCGCGGACGGCGTCAACATGAGGTGCTCGAGTCGGTCCGTATACCAACCCGCGACGCGCTCCCGGGCGGCTAGAAGGTCCTCGAGTCGCGCAAGCTGCGGAATGCCGAGCGCGCACAGCAGATCCGGTAGACGGTAGTTCGTGCTCGGCCGCGCGATGTCGAACGCCGGGTGCGAGACGATTCCGTGATGCCGGTAGCGACGAACCGCGTCGGCCAGCTCGGGCACGTTCGTCGTGACCGCGCCGCCCTCGCCGGTGGTCACGATCTTGCGAGGATGGAACGACAGACACCCCATCACGCCCAGTGACCCACAAGGCTGACCGCGGTATCGAGCACCAAGCGCGCCGGCCGCGTCCTCGACCAGCGGAATGTGGGCCGGGATCGTCGCACGAAGCGCCTCCCAGTCGAGCGGCCGGCCGAAGAGGTGCACGCCGATCACGGCCTTCGTCCGCGAGGTGACCGCCGCTTGAAGCAACGAAATATCGAGATTGAAGGTCTCCGGCTCGACGTCGACGAGCACCGCCCGACCGCCGCAGAGCTCGACAGCGTTGGCGGTGGCGGGGAAGGTGTAAGCGGGGACGATGACCTCGTCCCCCGGCCCGATCTCGAGCGCGAGCATCGCGAGATGGAGAGCCGCCGTGCCGGACGAGACTGCCACCGCGTGCTCGACGCCGCACGCCGCAGCAAGCGCACGCTCGAACTCGACAACCTTCGGGCCCATCGTGAGCTGGCCGGAGGCCACGACCTTGGCCAGCTCCGCTACCTCGACATCGCCGACATCGGGTTTCGCCAGCCGGATGGGGTCAGTCACGCGCGCTGCTCGCGGTACCAGGCGATCGTGCGCTCGAGCCCTTCGTCGAGCTCGACCTCGCTCTCGAAGCCGAGCAGCTCGCGCGCCTTTGCCACATTCGGGATCCGCAGCTCGACGTCGGTGTAGTTCAGCGGCTCGAAGGTGATCGCGCCGGTCGCGCCCGAGATGCGCTTGATCCGCTGGGCGAGGTCGAAGATCGTGACGGTCGATCGCGCGTTGCCGATGTTGAAGCTCTCGCCCACTGCTGCCGGATGCTCGAGAGCGAGGAGCAGTCCCCGCACCATGTCGTCGACGTAGGTCCAGGCCCGGATCTGCGAGCCATCGCCGTGGATCGTCAGCGGGCGGCCGTCGAGCGCGGCCTCGATAAAGGCCCTGATCGCGCCGCCGCCGATCTGGCCGGGGCCGTAGATGTTGAACGGGCGCACCGACACCGCCGGGACGCCGAGCTCGTCGTGGTACGCGTGCGCCATATGCTCGCCGGCGAGCTTCGAAACCGCGTAGGTCCACCGCGCCTCGCCGACCGAGCCGATCGTCGTCACATGGCCTTCGGCGACGTTGAACGCATGCTGACCGAAGACCTCGCTCGTGGAGAACTCGATCAGCCGCTCTAACGTTCCCTTTGTTGCCAGTGCGGCTTCTAGCGCGTTGTAGGTGCCGATGACGTTGACGCGCATCGTTCGCACAGGGCTCGCGAGCACGGTGTCGACGCCGGCGATCGCAGCGGCGTGGACGAGGTGGGTCGCGCCCCGAACGACGTCGGTCAGGGCAGCCAGATCGAGGACGTCGCCGACGACGAACGTGACGTTCCGCCGATCCGCCAGCTCGGTGCCGGAGAGTGCGTCACGGTGGAGGTTGTCGAAGAGGACGATCTGATTGTCGTCGGCGAGCCGCCTGGCGAGTGTCGTGCCGATGAACCCCGCGCCGCCCGTGATCACGATCCGCTTTCCGGTCAGAGCCACGCGGCGAGTCTAGCGGGGCGTATCGTGCGGTTCGTGCGCGTGCTCGCCGCAGTCGGAATGGCAGTGCTGCTCGCCGGGGTTGCGGTCGCGGCGCCCGGCGGGACGAGCCTGCGTGTACTGGTCTACGCAACTCCCGATGCGCCCGCGCGGGTCACGACCCTCCACTGCGAGCCAGCCCGTGGGACAGTCGCACGCCCGGCACAAGCGTGCTCGCGGCTCCTTGCCGCGGGTCGAGCGATCTTCGCGCCGACGCCGCGAGGAATCGCCTGTACCCAGATCTACGGCGGTCCACCCGAGGCGTTCGTGACCGGGACGCTGCGAGGCGTCAAGGTCTGGGCCAGGTTCCGGCGACGGGACGGTTGCGAGATCGCACGCTGGAACCGCGTCGGGTTCCTGCTCGGGCCTTGATTCGAGCTCCTAGACGGTCGACTAGCATCGCCCCGGCATGAAGACCGTCCTCTTCGTCGGCGCAGGGCGCCACCAGCGCGTGGCCATCGCACAGGCCAAGGCGCGCGGACTGCGCGTCGTCGGCGTCGACCGGAACCCTGACGCACCAGGGCTCCAGCTGGCGGACGTCGCAGAAGCGGTGGACTTCACCGACGTGGACGAGGTCACAGAGGTCGGCCGCCGGCATGCGGTCGACGGCGCGCTCACCGTGTCCGCCGATCGTGCGGTGCCTGTCGTCGCCGCGGTCACGGAGCGGCTCGGGCTGCCGTCGATCGGGATCGAGGTTGCCCACCGGATGCGGAACAAGATCGTGATGCGCAGGACACTCGCGGAGGAAGGAGTTCCGCAGCCCCCGTACGCGGCTGTCCGGTCGCATGCCGAGGGTCGACTCGCGCTCCAGGCGGTCGGTCTGCCCGCGGTTCTCAAACCGGCCGACTCGGGCGGCCAGCGCGGCGTCTTCCGAATCGACTCGGCCGACGACCTCGACGCGCATCTCCACGCTGCGCTGGCGGAGTCGGCCGCCGGCGAGTGCATCCTCGAGGGCTTCGTCGACGGGATCGAG
>JBBQPW010000087.1:0-8837 GCA_038216845.1 Gaiellales bacterium
AGCCTGAGAGTTCGCCCCCGCTGAGACACGGGTACCATCGGCGCCGCCCGATGGATCTCGACCTCTCACCCGAGCAGGAGCTGATTCGCGACACCGTTCGCTCCTTCGCGCGCGAACGCGTGGCGCCTGTCGCCGAGGAGATCGACCGCGAGTCGCGGTTCCCGTACGACCTTGTCGCAGAGCTCGCCAAGCTCGGGCTGATGGGGATCCCGATTCCCGAGGAGTACGGTGGCGCAGGCGCCGACACGCTCTCGTACGCGCTCGCGATCGAGGAGCTCGCACGGATCGACTCGTCGGTCGCGATCACGGTCGCCGCCCACACCTCGCTCGGGACGATGCCGATCCTCCTGTTCGGCACCGCCGAGCAGAAGAGGGAATGGCTGCCGGACCTCGCATCCGGTCAGCGACTCGCCGCGTTCGGCCTCACCGAGCCGGGCGCCGGCTCGGATGCGGGCGCCACACGGACGACGGCAGAGCTCCGCGACGGGCAATGGGTCGTCAACGGCTCGAAGATGTTCATCACGAACGCCGGCACCGACATCAGCGGCTGTGTCGTCATCACGGCGCGCACCGGCGACGACGAGATCTCGAACCTGATCATCCCGAACGGCACCGCCGGCTACGAAGCGTCGCCCGCGATGCACAAGATGGGCTGGAAGGCGTCGGACACGCGCTCGCTGACGTTTGCCGACTGCGCGATCCCCGAGGCGAATCTCCTCGGCGAGCGCGGCAAGGGATTCCACCAGTTCCTGACGATCCTCGACGGCGGCCGCATCTCGGTGTCGGCGATGAGCGTCGGGCTCGCCCAGGGCGCGTTCGATCTGGCCACGGCGTACGCGAAGGAGCGGGAGCAGTTCGGCCGTGCCATCTCCTCGTTCCAGGCGGTGCGCTTTCGCCTGGCCGACATGGCGACCGAGATCGCCGCCGGCCGCGCGCTCGTCTACCGGGCGGCCTGGTTGAAGGATCGGGGCCGACCGTTCGCGCTCGAGGCGGCGATGGCGAAGCTTTACACCGCCGAGCTCTCGAATCGCGCGGTGAACTGGGCGCTCCAGATCCACGGAGGCTACGGCTTCATGGACGAGTTCTCGATCTCGCGGCTGTACCGCGACCAGAAGATCCTCGAGATCGGCGAGGGCACGAACGAAATTCAACGCATGGTCATCGCCCGCGAACTCGGTCTGTGAGATTGCGAGCGGCGCTGGCCGCTTGCGTCGCGCTGGTGGCGGCGGTGATTGGAGTCGCACCCGCCGCCGCTCACGTCATTCCGCAACCCGCCTACCTCGCACCCGGTGAGTCGACGACGATCACCTTCGCAGCGCCGAACGAGCGACCGCCGCACACGATGACCGACCTCACGATCACAGCACCGGAGGGAGTCGAGCTCACGAAAACCGCTCCCCCGCCCGGGTGGAGGCTCTCGACCTCGGGCCACACGGCGTCCTGGAGCAAGGCAGCCGTTACCACCGGCGTGCAACCAAGTGTGCCGTTTCGCATCGTCGCAACGACGTCCCTCGCTCCCGGCGCGGTCGCGTTTCACGCAGCTCAGCGCTACGACGACGGCGGTGTCGTCCGCTGGACCGTCATTTTCACGATCCTGCCGGCGGCCGCACCGACACCACACCAGCACCTCCTCCCCGCCATCGTCACCGGGATCCTCGGGCTGGTGGTGATCGGCCTCCTCCTCTTCCGCATGCGCGGCCGGCACCAGCCCGACCTGCGGGAGGAATGACGTGCGGCGGGTGTTTTTCCGGATCGGGCTTGTGGCGCTTCTCACGGCAACGATGGCCGCCGGTGCTCTCGCCCAGCCTCACGCACGCGCGTCGAGAGCGAGCGTCGCGATCGAGAACCAGCGGACCGGCACGCGCGATTGGCAGATCCGACCCGCACCCGGCAAGGCGATCGAAGGGTACGCATCGGAGGTGAGCGTCGCTCCGGGCGACGTCGTGCACCTCCACGTCTCGACGCGCGGGCCGGCGTACTACCGCGTCGCGATCTACCGCATCGGCTGGTACCGAGGTGCCGGCGGGAGGCGACTCGGCTGTGTGCCCAGTTGCGGCGCGGACCGGCTCGGCGCGACGCAGCCCGTGCCTGCACCTGACAGCGCGACCGGCCTGCTGCGCCTCCAAATGCCCGTCACGGACGAGTTCCAGATCGGCCGGAACTGGACGAGCGGCTACTACCTCGCGAATCTCACGCTCACACGCGATCGCGAAGCCGGCCGCGGGTCATGGGTGCCGTTCGTCGTGCGCGCTGCGCCCGAGCAGGCGTCGACGATTCTCGTGCAGGCAGCAGTCAACACGTGGCAGGCATACAACCGCTGGGGCGGCCGAAGCCTCTACCGGAACCACAAGGGAGTCGGGGACGACCACGTCTCGTTCGACCGCCCGTACGACCAGCGAGGGGCACCGCGGTACGCCGGCCGCTTCGCAAATCTGCCGCAGGCGTGGGAGTTTCCGCTCGTACGCTTTCTCGAGCGGTACGGCTACGACGTCTCCTACACCACCGACCTCGACACCGATCGCGACCCCGGCGAGCTTCTCCGTCATCGACTCGTAGTGACTGCAGGCCACGACGAATATTGGACGTCCACTATGCGCGACGCGTTCTCGCGCGCGCGCGACGCGAACGTCAATCTTGCGTTCATGGGTGCGAACACCGCGTACTGGCAGATGCGCTACGAGGACGGTGGCCGGACGATCGTGGAGTACAGAACCGGCGACCGTGATCCCGAGCCGAGCACCGCTCTGAAAACAGTTCGGTTCCGAGATCTCGTTCCGCCGCGACCCGAGTGCCAGTTGGTCGGCGTCCAATCGACGGCGATCGGGTTCGGCGACTACACGGCGACCGCTGCCGGCTACACACCGCCCGACCCGTGGTTCGCAGGCACGGGTTTCAGGGCATCGAGCACGTTGCCCCGGCTCGTCGGCTACGAGTACGACACGCGCGTCGACGGTTGTGTGACACCCGCGCCAACGGTGCTCTTCCACTATTCCGCCAGCAACAACCCGAACGCCGATGCCGTCCGCTACATCGCACCGTCCGGGGCCAGGGTCTTCTCCTCCGGCTCGATCCGCTTCGCGACGGGCCTCGATCCACTGCGTGGTCGCGGTGACCCAAGGCTGCAGCGATTCATGCGGAACGCGCTCACAGACCTGAGCCGCAAGCACTAAGAGTTCATTTCAAAATGGGGCCTTGTGCCATCGTGACGTGCTGTGAACGCGCGCTGCCGCGTCCTCGGTCTCCCCGATACCTTCTGGTATCGGGGCTCCCTGCGTCCTTGCATCGCACGCACCCATCCCGCCTCGACAACGAAGCTCATTCTGAAATGAACTCTAAGAGCACTTCAAGTGCGATAGTGGGACCGGCTGCTACCTTCGCCAACGTGATCTTCACGCAGTTCGTCGATGACGATCTCGGCTGCGCGTCCTACCTCGTTGGCGACGAAGACGCCGGTCTAGCCGTCGTCGTCGACCCACCCCTGCGAATCGAGCCGCTGCTCGCCGAGGCAGAGCATCGCGGGGTCCGCGTTGCCGCTGTTCTCGAGACGCACACCCACGCCGACCACGTGTCCGGGCACGGCCGGCTCGCGCTCGAGCTCGGTCTTCCCGTACGCATTCACGGGCAAGCGCATGTCGGCTATCCGAATGAGCCGGTCGAGGACGGCACCGAGGTCGATGTGGGGTGCATCACGCTGCGCTGCATCCACACCCCTGGTCATCGGCCGGAGCACTGCTGCTTCGCCGTAATCGACCGGACGCGCGCCGACGAGCCCTGGCTCGTGCTGACCGGCGACTCGCTCTTCGTCGGAGACGCGGCCCGACCCGACCTCGCAGTCGGCGGCAAGGAGGGCGCCGAAGGGCTGTTCCACTCGCTACGCCGACTGCTCGAGCTGCCCGACGGGGTCGAGGTCTTTCCGGGTCACGTCGCGGGCTCACTCTGCGGGAAGGCGATGAGCTCGAAGGCCTCGACCACGATCGGCTTCGAACGGCGGTTCAACGCGATGCTCGCGCACGCCGAGCTCGACGCGTTCATCGCGGAGTCCGCTGCGATTGCCGCGCCGAAACCGCCGAACCTCGAGCGGATCGTGAAACTCAATAGTTCGCCATTCACCGGAGCTGCGCCGAATGTCGACGAGCTCGTCGGCCCGCCCGCCGACGCCCAGCTGCTGGACGTACGGCCTGCGCGCGAGTTTCTCGCCGGCCACCGGCGCGGTGCGCTCAACGTTCCGGTCTCGGGCACGAGCTTTGCGACGAAGTCCGGTTTCGTGCTCGACGCGGGCAAACCCGTCGTCGTACTGGCGGCGAGCTACGCGGAGGCTCAACGGGCCATCGGAGGTCTCCACAAGGTCGCGTTCGACGATATTCCCGGGTACGTCCTCGGAGAGGGACCGGAGCACAGCGAGCCCGTCGCCAGTGAAGACCTCGACGATATGCTCGCTGCGGGAGCAGAGCTGATCGATGTGCGCGAGAAGGACGAGCGGGACAGCGGCTACATCCCCGGGAGCCGCAACATCCCGTACCGCCTGCTCGGCATCTGCGGCGCCGATTTGCCGAGGGACCGACCGCTCGTGACGGTGTGCGAGAGCGGCCCGAGGGCGGCGATCGCCGCCAGCATCCTCGTCGCGAAGGGGTACGACGCGAGGCCCGTCCTCGACGGCGGCGTCACCACCTGGCAGGCGCGCGGCGGCGAGACGGTCGCCTTCCGCCGCTGCGGCGGGGCGTAGCTCTACTCGGCGGCCGCAAGCAGCGCCTCGGCCTCGCGTACCATCACCGTCGCCCCGACGCCACGGTAGAACGCGACCGCGACTCCGAGCTCGCGCGAAGCTTCAACACGGCGGCCTCGGCGAGAAGGCGTTCCGCGAGAGGGTCACGAACTGCGGCTCCTGTGCCGCCCGCGCCCTGATCAGAGAACCAGCGAGCAGCTCCAGCGCCCTCTCCCGCCCGACCAGACGGGAACGAGCGGATTCGGGCACGTCGACGCCGACCCGCGACCGGGGGCAACCACCACCCACGCGCGCACCGGCTGGCTCTTGCCTCGAGCCTAGAACGGCTCGATCTCCTAGTACTCGATGACACGGTCCGTCATCCGATGGGTGCCTCGCCGACGAGCACCCCTCCGGAGGGCGCTGCCGATTGCAGATGGGCGGCGGTGTTCATCACATCGCCGGACACCATTCCCTCACCCACTTCCGGCCGCGCATCGACCGCGACGAGAGCCTTGCCTGTATTGACCCCGACCCGCGCCTCGAGCGCGAGCCCCGGCATCGCCTCGTTCAGCTCCGCTCGCACGTCCTCGGGTCGAGCTGCTCGACGCGGGCGGTCGAGCCGACGAGATCGACGAACACGACCGAGATGACCTTCCGCTCCTCTCGGATCGGCCGAGACGCTATCGAGCGGCGCACCGCAACCCGCACAGAAGCGCGCGTCGTCGGCACTCTCCTTGCCAACAGCGATCGCACACGCGCATGGCGCGAGTCTACGAGACCACCTGAGCCGTCAGCGCAGGCGCGTCACTGCGAGGCCCTCGGCGGTGAGGGAACGGATCACGGACTGCGAATGGGTTTCGTCGCGCGTCTCCAGGGTGAGCTCGGCCTCCGTCTGAAGCACGCCGATGTTGCGGCCCTCGCGATGGTGCGCGATCGAGAGAATGTTCGCGCGTTCCCGCGAGATGACGTCGACGATCCGCGCCAGCTCACCCGGTCGATCCGGGATCAGGATCGCGACAACGAGATAGCGGCCATCGACAGTCATGCCGTGCCGCGTGACCGACATCAGTGTCGTCGCGTCGATGTTCCCACCGGCGAGGACCGCGTAGACATCGCCGTCGCCTTCGATCCGTCCGGAGAGCAACGCCGCAACAGGCACCGCCCCAGCGCCCTCGACCACCAGCTTCGCACGTTCCAGCAGGAGCACAATCGCCCGCGAGATCGTCGCGTCGTCGACGACGACGATCGTGTCCAGGAGATCCCCGAGGATCGCGGCGGTGAGCTCGCCCGGATGCTTGACGGCAATGCCGTCGGCGATCGTCGGCCCCGTCGGTGCGAAGCCGGCAAGAGGCGCGCACGCCGCCGCCTGAACCCCCACGAGGCGGAGCTCCGGCCGCAGTGCGCGTAGCGCGATCGCGATGCCCGACGCCAGACCACCGCCGCCGACAGGGATCACAACGGTCGCATCGCCGGGCGGGATCTGCTCGGCGAGCTCCAGCCCGAGAGTCCCCTGTCCGGCGATCACGCGCGGATCCTCGAACGCGTGGACGAACGTCGCATCCGTCTCACGCTGGAACTCCCATGCCGCCTCGACCGCCTCGTCGAAGCCCTCACCCGCGAACTGCACGGTGGCCCCGTAGCCTCGTGCGGCTTCGATCTTCGCCATCGGCGCGCCTTCCGGCACGAAGATCGTCGCCGGGATGCCCGCATGTCGCGCAGCCCACGCAACCGCCTGACCGTGGTTCCCCGCACTCGCGGTGACAGCACCCGCCGCCCGTTCGTCGGCCGAGAGCAGCGCGACCGTGTTGAGCGCCCCGCGAATCTTGAACGACCCCGTGAGTTGGAGGGTTTCGGCCTTGAGCGATACCGAGCGCGAGCACAGCTGCGAAAAGGTCCCCGACGTAAACAAGGGCGTGATCCGCACGATCCCAGCGAGCCGCTCGCGCGCGGCCTCGAGATCCGCAAGAGCCGGCCTATCCATCCGTGATCCTGAACACTCGTCGAAGAATCTCGTCGACGGCGGACAGCGGGTCGAGCTGGCGCTGCTCAACGGCTCCGAGGACAAGCTGGAGCGCGTCATCCTCGGCAACGGAGGCCTCGAGGTGGGACCGAGCCCGACTCGAGGCGAGCGTGAAGACCTGGGCCGCGAGATTCGCGCCGCGGCGACGCTCGAGCTCGCCGTCAGCGCGAAGGGTCGTCAACCTGGCATCGAGCGTCTCGACGAGCGCCTCGACACCTTCACCGCGGACGGCGTCCGTTAGAAGTACCGGCGGTTGCGGGCCGCGGTCGGGTCGCTGGTCGAGCGCGAGCATGGATCGCACATCGCTCAGCATCGCCTTCGCACCAGGGTAATCCATCTTGTTGACCGCAATGACATCGGGTATCTCCATGATCCCAGCCTTTAGCGCCTGTACCGAGTCGCCGGAGCCAGGCATCAACACGAGCAGCGTTGTGTCGGCGATGCGGATCACCTCCACCTCACTCTGACCCGTGCCGACCGTCTCGAGGAACACGACGTCCTTCCCCGAGGCGTCGAGAAGTACGAGCGCTTGCAGCGTCGCCTCCGCGAGCCCGCCGAGATGCCCGCGCGTGCCCATCGACCGGATGAAGACACCCGGATCGAGGAAGTGGTCGGCGAGGCGGATGCGGTCGCCGAGCAGAGCGCCGTGCGAGAACGGACTGGACGGGTCGACGGAGACGACGCCGACCGACCGCCCCCTCTCGCGCTCGGTTCGAATGAGCGCGCCGATCAACGAGGACTTACCCACCCCTGGCGGCCCGGTGACGCCCACGGCGTACGCCCGGCCGGTCTTCGGGTAGAGCTCCCGCACCAGTGCCGCGGCCCGAGAATCGCGATTCTCGACGAGGGAGATTGCGCGCGCGAGCGCCCGGCGATCACCGGCGAGGACGCCTTCGACAAGCTGCTCGTGCGTCCACTCGTGGCGTGCCATAGCGGTCACTCTACGACAGGACGTGTCCAATTCGGCCAGCAGACGCCCTCGCCTCCGGCCTGTAGGCTCGCGCCCATGGTGGCGCAGTTTCTCGCGCAGTTCGCGATCGTCCGCGTTCCGGAGCACCGTGCCTACCGCGACCTGCTGCTCGCCCGTCTGATCTCGGCGCTCGGCACCTGGACGGCGTTCTACGCGGTCCGCATCGCCCTCTACCAGCAGACAGGTTCCGCCTGGTGGGTCAGCATCCTCCTGTTCAGCGAGCTCGTGCCCGGGGTCGTCCTCGGCATCGCCGTCGGCCCGCTGATCGACCGCTGGCCGCGACAGCGGATGATGATCCTTTCGGACCTCGGCGGCGCGCTGGCATTCGGTGTGTTGCCGTTCGTCCACTCGCCCGCCGGCATCTGCGGTATCTCGGCGGTCGCAGGGTTCTCGGCCGCATTCTTCCGCCCGGGCTGCTACGCCGCAATCCCGAACTTGGTCGCTGAGCACTCCGTCGTCGCGGCGAACGCGCTCATGCAGGGAGCAGAGAACCTCGCCACGCTCGCGGGCCCGGTGTTCGCCGGTCTCGGGATCGTGTTGCTCGGCTCGGGGCCTGTGTACGGGCTCAACGCCGCCAGTTTCATCTTGTCCGCGTTGCTGCTCGTGCGGATCGGCAACCGGCTGCAGTCGCACGTGCCGGTACGGATCGGGCGAGCACACTGGCGTGAGGTTCGCTCCGGCTTGTCGCTCGTCCGGTACGACCGGCATCTCTCGTCGATCTTCCTGATCTGGAGTTGGGCTACGCTCGCGTACACCGGCATCAACGTTGCGGAGATCGTGCTCACGACCAAGGGCTACGGCGTCGGCAACGTCGGCTTCGGCGTTTTCGTCGCCGCCTCGGCCGCGGGCATCGTGATCGGGAACGTCGTCGCGATGGAGTTCATCAATCGGCTCACCGTGTATGGCGGCTATCGCGCGTCGTTCCTGATTACGGCCGCGGGCGTCGCAATCTGCGCCGTAAGCCCAGGGCTCGTGCTCGGCTGTGTCGGAGCCGTGATCTTCGGGGCCGGCAACGGCATTGGTCTCGTATGCAACGTGACGCTGATCCAGCAAACGGTGTCGGACAACCGGCGCGGGCAGATGTTCGCGGTACTCGGCAGCCTCGTACAGACGTTCACGCTGATCGGCACGCTCGCCGCCGG
>JBBQPW010000088.1:0-8758 GCA_038216845.1 Gaiellales bacterium
ACGACGCGGTCGCCGATCCGCACCGTTCCGGCCGAGATCCCCTCGAGCCCGGCAACCATGCGCAGCGCGGTCGTCTTGCCACAGCCGGACGGGCCGACGAGCACCATGAACTCCCCGTCGCCGATCTCCAGATCGAGCGCCGTGACGGCCTGCGTCCCGTCCGGGTACACCTTGTCGACCTGCGAGAACGTTACGGACGCCACGTCAGCGGGCGTCGACCACGAGCAGCCGCTCCTCGGTCATCTCGCGGATCGCGTAGCGCACGCCTTCCCGGCCAAAGCCGGACTGCTTCTCGCCGCCGTACGGCATGTGATCGACCCGGAACGTGTTCGCGTCGTTGACGATGAGCGCTCCTACCTGAATGCGCTCGAAGGCCCGAGTGATGATCCGGATGTCGTTCGTAAACAGCCCGGCCTGAAGCCCGTAGGGCGAGTCGCCAGCCAGGCGGATCACCTCGTCGACGTCGTCGTACGGCTCGAGCACGACGATCGGCGCAAACGCCTCGGTCGCACAGGCGCGAAGGTCGCGCCGGACGTTCGTCAACAACGTCGGCTCGACGACCCGACCGTCGCGGCCGCCACCGCACAGCACGGTCGCGCCGGCGTCCCTGGCTTCGTCGATCAGCTCGACTGCCTTGACAGCGGCCGCCTCGTCCACGAGACAGCCGACAACTGTTGCCTCGTCCAGCGGATTCCCGGTCGGGAGGCTCGAGACGCGCTGGAGGAAGAGGTCGGTGAATCGATCGACCACCGCGCGGTGCACGTACAGACGCTGCACCGAGATGCAGGCCTGCCCGGCGCGGAGAAACCCTCCGAACGAACAACGCTCCGCCGCATATTGGAGGTTCGCATCCGAATGGACGATGACCGCGCCATTGCCGCCCAGCTCGAGGGCGACGCGCGGCGTCTTCGCAAGCCGCCGCAGACGCCAGCCCACCTCGGCGCTCCCGGTGAACGAGAGCATCTTCACGCGATCGTCGTGGACGAGCTGCTCGGCTACGTCCGTACGGGAGGGCACGACGCTGACCGCACCAGGCGGTACGCCCGCCTCGACGAACGCCGCGCCCAGGGAGAGGGCCGAGAGCGGCGTCTTCGTCGCCGGCCGAACGACGCACGGGTTGCCCGCTGCGAACGCCGCGGCCAGCTTGTGGGCAACGAGAAGGAGGGGCGCGTTGTACGGCGTGATCGCGAGTACCGGCCCGACCGGGAACCTCCGCGTGTGGGCGTGGCGACCCCGGCCGTTCGGCCACGCGTCGATCGGAACGATCTCCCCGGTGATCCGCCGCGCCTCCTCGGCTGCAGCACGCAGGATCTCGGTCGTCCGCCGGACCTCCAGCCGCGTCTCCCAGATCGCGTTCCCCGTCTCGAGCGTCATCTGCCTTGCCAGCTCCTCGACCCGGTCACCGACGAGCGCGGCGGCGGCCAGGAGGACATCGGCACGCTCGAACGGCGCCAGGGCTGCGACGGTCTCGCGTGCCGAGGTCGCGGCGGCGAGTGCCTGCTCGCACGCCTCGGCGTCCGCGAGCCAAACCGACGCGACGACGCTGTTGTCGAACGGGAAGACGACATCGACGGATGACGTCCCCGTCGTCTCCTGGCCGGCGAGCAGATACGGACGCGGCGTGCGGGTCTCGTCGGGTGTCGTCGTAGGCACGGCGGTTACGACTTCCATGCTGTGTCTCCGATCTTGACCTCCGTTGGTTCTACTACGGCGGGAGTATAAGACGCCGGCTCGATCATGTCATTCGGCCCGGCCGAGAGCGCTCCCGAGGATAAGGCTTCTCAGGTCGGGATTCGCGGTCCACCAGCGGTCCCACTCCTCGAAGCCGATGTTTATCTGTGCGCGCTGAAGCACGATGTCGTGGTGCAGGTACTCCTGCACGATCAGCGTCAGCACCGGACTGCGACTGCGCACGGCGCTGGCCTCACCGTGGCGTGGAATGCGGGCGATGAGAGCCTCCGTCGCGTCGGCGACGAGCACGATAAGGCGGCCGCCGACACGACTGCCCACGATCTCCTCGTAGGAGTGGCGAAGCCATGTGCCGGCCGCCGGGATCTCCGCGTCGTCGGAATAGAGCATCCCCCACACGCGGACCCCGCGCTCGACTGCGGTGGCGAACGATTCGCGGAGCACAGGAAGGTCTTCGCCCCAGACAGAGATGTTCACCGAGTCGGTCGCCGTGTCGATGATCGACCGGCAGGCCTCGCGGATTCCTCCAAGGCCGGCGACGTTCAGGAAGAGCTCGGTCGGCTCGAAATGAGCCATTGCGGGCAACGCCGACTCGAGGAAGTCGATCGGCTCGTTGAACTGCTTCCGGAGCCGCGCGACAAGCTCGCCGTGGTCGATGCACACGAACCGGGTGGTCGAGCCGCGCGTGATCGAGTGGACGATCCCGAGCCCGATCAGCTTCTCGACCGTCGAGTACACCTTCGATGAGGGGACGCCCGAGGTTTTCGAGAGCTCGTTGCCGTTCTGCGCGCCGATCCGCAGCAGACCGACATAGATCCGCGCCTCGTACAACGACAGGCCGAGCGAACGCAGCTGGTCGACCACCGCGTCGGCGCTCGGCGAGCCGAGCTCGGCGGCGACCGCCTTGTGCTCAGGTGCCATGTCCACCACTTTCCAGGCCCTGGCGCTTGGACCACTCCACGAGACCGCCGGCCTCGACCATCTCGCGGACGAACGAGGGGAGGCTCTGCGCCGGGTGGACCTCGCCGTCGACGACGACTTCGCCACCCGTGGCATCGATCCGAATACGCGAGTCGGGTACAGCCGCGGCTACTGCCCACGGGCTCGAGACTGCCAGCAGGCCGAGGTTGATGCAGTTGCGATAGAAGATCCGGGCGAAGCTCCCGCCCACGACGGCTTTGATGCCCGAGGCCTTCATCGAGACGGGAACGTGCTCGCGCGACGAGCCGGCGCCGAAGTTCCTCCCGACGACCAGCACGGTCTCGCCACCCAGGAGCTCTCGAAGCCCCGGGTCGAGGCCCTCGAACAGGTGGTTCTTCATCTGGTCGGGATCGGTGATGTTGAGAAACGGGCCCGGGTAGAGGACGTCGGTGTCGATGTTGTCCCCCGGGACGCAGACCGCTCTACCTTCGACGATCATCTCGAGCCCTCGCCGAGCACGGCGCTCGGATGCACGATCTCGCCCGCGACCGCGGCTGCCGCGGCAACCCACGCATTCGCCAGGTAGATCCCGGAGCCCTCGCCGCCCATCCGACCTCGGAAGTTCCGATTCGTCGTCGCGACCGCCGTCTCCCCCTCGGCGAGGATGCCGTTCGAGCCGCCGAAGCAGGCGCCGCAGGTCGGGGTCGAGACCATCGCTCCGGCCTCGATGAACACCTCGAGCAGCCCCTCGGCAAGCGCCTGGGCGTAGATCTTCTGGGAGGCAGGAACGACCATCGCCCGTGTTCCCGCGTGCACGCTCCGTCCACGAAGCAGCTCGGCGGCCTGACGCAGGTCGGTGATCGTCCCGTTCGAGCAGTTGCCGATGTACACCTGATCGACCTTCGTCCCAAGCACGTCGTCGAGGGAAGCAATGTTCCCCGGCGACCACGGCTTTGCGACAAGCGGCGAGAGTGCGTCGAGGTCGATCTGGAGTCGCTGGTCGATCAGGGCATCGGGATCGGAGTGCTCGGCCGTCCAAGGGCGCTCGGTACGGCCGTCGAGGTAGGCGGCGGTCGTCGCGTCGGAGGGGAAGATGCCGGTTTCGGAGCCCGCTTCGACGGCCATGTTCGCGACGGCCAGGCGCTCGTCGATGGTCAGCCCCTCGGCGCCGGGGCCGACGAACTCGAGCACCATGTTCGTGCCGCCGGCAACGCCGATGCGGTCGATCACGGCGAGGATGACGTCCTTGCCGCTGACAAAGCGCTGGAGCGCGCCCGTCAGCTCGACCTGAATCGTTCCCGGAACAGCCTGCCAGAACTGGCCGTAGGCGAGACAAGCGGCGATGTCGGTCGAGCCGAGACCCGTGCCGAAGGCACCGAGCGCGCCATGGGTGCATGTGTGCGAGTCGCCGCCTGCAATCACCGAGCCGGGCACGATCCAGCCGTCCTCGACGAGGACCTGGTGCTCGATGCCGCCCCGACCCTGCTCGTAGAAGGTCACACCCTGCGCCCGCGACCACTCGGCAATCAACTTCATGAGCTGCGCCGAGCGGACGTCTTTTGCCGGAACGAAGTGGTCGGCGACGACGACCACCTTCGCAGGGTCGAAGACGCGCTCGACCCCCATCTGCTCCAGCGTGCGGAACGCCATCGGCCCCGAGATGTCGTTCGTCATCACGACGTCGCAGCGAACCATCACGACGTCCCCCTGCGCGACGTCGTCGGCGTCCGCGTGTGCGAGGAGGATCTTCTCGGTGAGGGTGTGTCCCATCAGGCGATCAGATAGCCGTCGTCGACGGGAAGCGTATGGCCGGTCACGAGCGCGGAGGCGTCGCTCGCGAGGAAAACGGCTGCACCGACGATCTCGTGGGCTTCGCCCAGACGGCCTTCCCGTGGCAGGCGGGCGAGGATGAAGTCGCTCGTCACCGACGAGACCTGGCCGATGCGCGCAGTGAGCGGGGTACGCATCAGGGTCGGGGCGATCGCGTTGACGCGCACCTTGCCGATCCACTCGAGCGCGAGGCCACGTGTCACCTGAACCACCGCGCCCTTGGATGCGAGGTAGGCGGACGCGTGCGGGTAGGCGATGAAGCCGCCGATCGAGGCGATGTTGATGATGCTGCCGGAACCCTGGGCGAGCATCTTTCGGCCGAACGACTGGCACGGAAGGTAGGTGCCCTTGAGGTTGAGGTTGAGCACCGCGTCGAACCGATCTTCAGGGAACTCCTCGGCCGCGCAACGAAACGCCGTGCCTGCGCTGTTGACGAGCACGTCGACCCGGCCGAACCGCCCGACGATCTCGTCCGCGATTCGATCGACGGCGGCGCTGTCGGTGACATCGCAGTGGAAGGCCGCCGCAGTGCCGCCACCCGACTCGATCGCGGCCGCCGTCTCGGCTGCTCCCTCGTCGTTCACGTCGAGGACGGCGACCGAGGCTCCCGCCTGCGCGAGACCGACCGCCATCGCCTGGCCGAGCCCGCTACCGCCGCCAGTGACGGTGGCGACACGCCCAGCGAGCGAGAAAATAGTCGCGACGTAGCCGGCGGGGAGAATGTCTTTGTCGCTCATCGCCGCTCCGTTCAGTCGAGGTCGTAGTCGGTCGTGACGAGCTCCACGGCACCCGTCGCCGTAACGACGGCGTTGTCCTCGTAGCGGAAGCCGCCCTGCAGATCGTTCTCGTAGATGCCCGGCTCCGTGACGATGACCATGCTCTCGGCGAGGAGATGGGAGCCGCCCGGCACGAGCTGGGGCCGTGACTCGTGGTAGCGGAAGCCCACGCCGTGACCGGTGTGATGCGGGAACTGCGTGAAGCCGGCGGCCGCGCAGGTGGCGCGGGCCGCGGTGTCGACGTCCCCTCCGGTCGTTCCCGGAGCCGCAGCTGCAAACGCGGCCCGTCCGGCAGCGCGTACGGCCTCGTACGCCTCCCGCTGCCGCTGGGTGGCCGCCCCGGCGACCACGGTGCGCGTGTGGTCGGACCAGAAGCCGTCGGCGACCGTTCCGAGCTCGAGCATCACGACTTCGTTCCGCTCGACGACCCGCGTGCGCGAGCGGAAGTACTGCCAGCCATGCGCGAGGTCCGGGCCGGAGTACACGGTGGCGTAGCCGCGCACGACCCGGGCGCCGTTGTGACCGTGGCCGCGGCTGCAGATCGCCCCCTCGACCGCAGCCATGATCTCGACCTCGCTGCGGCCGGCAACGGCGTGCTGCTTGAACGCGTTCAGGCCGATCGCTGCGATCTCGTTGACGGTCCTGAGCTTCTCCAGCTCGTGGGCGGACTTGACCGCGCGGATCGACTCGAGCGTCTCAGTCACGTCGACGAGCCGCTCGGTCGAGAACGTCGACCGGATCAGCGACTGTGTCGGTAGCCCAACCGCGTTGGGCTCGCCCGCGAGCGACGCCGGCGCCAAGGTCTCGAAGCTCCCCTCGAAGCCGATCGCGCCACCCGAGGCGCCGTACTGTTGGGCCAGGCCGCTGAGCAGCTCGACGATCACATCTCCCGTGGCGAGGCCGTCGTTGCGAATGGCCGGGTACGTCCGCACGTCGCCACCCCAGACGGTGGCCGCCTCCGCGGCTTCGTACTCGGGCACGAGGAGGCTCGCGGCGCCCTCGCGCGGCACGACGGCGAAGCCGAGCCCCGGGATCTGCACGTACCACCCCGTCAACAGCAGCACGTTCTCGGCGAGGCGGAGGACGCATGCGTCGATGTCCTCCGCCGCCATCGCGCCTTGCAGCTCTCGAACACGATCTCCAGTACTCATCACTTCCTCCTTGGACTCAACGTACTGCGCCTGCAGTGATGCCGCGGACGATGTAGCGCTGGACGAACAGCGAGAAGATCAGAACGGGGATCACCGTCAGGACACCGACCGCCGCGGCGATGTTCCAGTCGATCGGGCTCTCGACCGTCAGCAGGCCCGAGGCGGCGATCGGGATCGTCTCCTTGTCGGACGAGTTGACGATGTAGAGGCCGACGAGGAACTCGTTCCATACGAAGATGACGCCGAAGGTCGCCGCGACCAGCATCCCGGGCCGTGCGAGCGGCAGCATGACCCTGAACAGGGCGCTCGCGCGACTGCAGCCGTCGACCAGCGCGGCGTCGTCGATCTCCCGCGGGATCTCGTCGAAGAAGCCGATCATGATCCAGACGATCAACGGGAGCGAGAACGCGACGTACGGGAGGATCAGCCCGAACGTGCTGTCGACGAGGTGCAGGTGCCTGATCAGCAGGTAGATCGGAATCGCGACCGCCACCGGGGGCATGAAGCGGAAGCTGAGGATCGTCGACGCCCAGTGGTCGCGGCCGCGGAAGTCGAGGCGTGAGAACGCATACCCCGCCGGGACGCCCAAGCCGAGGGCGATCAGCGTCGAGATCCCCGTCACGACAACCGAGTTCTTGACGAACGTGAGGTAGTGGTCGTCGTGGATCACGCGGCTGTAGTTCTCCTTGATCTGGCCCCAGTCGAAGTGCAGCGACGGCGGCACCTCGAGCACATCGATCCGGCTCTTGAACGAGATGATCAGCAGGAAGACGAACGGGGCGATCCCGATGAGGCCGAGCAGGATCAGCACGAAATAGGACACGATCCTGCCGAGCGCCCGGGTCGACATCAGAAGTCCACCCGCCGCACGCGCACGAAACGCAGCAGGACCGTGACGCCGACCATCGCTACGACCACCATCACGTAGGCGATCGCCGAGGCGTAGCCGTAGTGGAGGTACTCGAAACCTGTCCGGAACGACTGGAACGACAGGGTCGACGTCGACTGGACAGGCCCGCCGTTCGTCAGCCCATAGACCAGGTCAAAAGTGCGGAAGGCGTCGATGCCGCGGAAGATGGCGGCGAAGGCGATCGCCGGTGCGAGCAGCGGCAAGGTCAGGTAGCGCAGGCGCTGGAACCAGTTCGCGCCGTCCACCTGGCACGCCTCGAACACCTCCTGCGGCAACGCCTGCAGGCGGGCGTAGACGATCACGAACACGAATGGCGTCCACTGCCAGGCGTCGACGACGATCAGCGTCCGCAGAGCAGTCCCCGGATCGGAGAGCCAGTGTACGTTGTGGAAGCCGATCCGGTTCGCGATCCAGTTCAGCATTCCCCAGTCCGTGTTGAGCAACATCCGCCACATCAAGCCGACCACGATCGGCGTCAGCAGCATCGGCACGATCAGCAGTCCGCGCACGATCGTCGCGCCGCGCAGCTTCTGGTTGAAGAACAGCGCCAACGCCGTCCCGAGCACGACCTGGAGAGCGACCCCGCCGAAGGTGAAGATCGCCGTGTGCTCGACGGTGTGCCAGAACTCGGGGTCGGCGAAGAGCTGCCGGTAGTTCCCGAGACCGATCCAGCGCCACGTGTTCTGCTGCTGGTTGTAGTCCTCGAACGAGCGGATGAGGCTCGTGACGAGCGGGTAGACCGAGAAGGCGATCAGGTAGAGGACGCACGGCCCAAGGAGCAGCAGAACCTCTCTTCGTCGCTGTGTTGGAGCGACGCGAGAGGCCCTGCCACCCGGGCTGAGAGCGTCCGCGCTGGCGGCCACTGGACTCTGCTAACTACCCGCTCCTACTTGAGGTGGCCGCCCTTCTTCAGGATCCCGATCCAGCGATCGTTCGCCTTCTTGCAGGCCTCCGCTGCGCTGGACGAGCCGGCGAGAGCCGCGGAGAACTCCTCGGCTGCCGCCCCGGCCATCTCGAACGTCTCCGGGACGTTGGCGATCTCGAGGATCTGCGACTTCTGGAACACCTTGCCGGCTGTCGGCAGGTACGGAAGCGCCTTGGCCAGCTTCGCATCGTTGTACGTCGAGTTCCGCGTCGGATCCGTCTGGTACTTCGCGGTCTGGTAGCGCTCCCACTCCTTGGACGTCAGATACGTGATCACCGTCCACGCCGCATCCTTGTTCTTCGCGTTCTTCGGAATGCCCATACCCCAGCCGCCACGGACCGCCTTGCCGCCACCCGGCGGAACAGCGACGCCCGCCTTCTTCGCGACCTTGGAGCTCTTGGGGTTGTAGACCGGACCGGCGATCGTCGACCAGAGCAGCATCATCGCCGTCTTGCCGGCGCTGAAGGCGTCCGACACCTCGGTGAACGTGTACTCGAGAACGCCCGACGGGGCGAACTTGACACAGTCGACCATGTGCTGGAGCGCAGCGACCGAC
>JBBQPW010000089.1:0-8720 GCA_038216845.1 Gaiellales bacterium
GGCGGCTATGTCCTCTCGTTCGATCTGGTCGAGGAGTTTCGCTTCTGGTTCGCCGACGTCGGGTCGGCGACGCTGGACGTCCCGACCGAGGTCGGGTCGCGGATTGCGGAGCGGCGTCTCGAGGTGGTCGTCCTCGGCGGGACCGATCCGGAAACCTCGGCCGCCGTGGCGGCGCAGGACGAGCCAGTCGTGGAGAACGACGCAGTCGCGGTCGCATACCTCTGCCCCGGAGCCGTCCCCGCGCCGGACTGGTCTAGGTTGCTGCTCGACGCGCACGCGGAGGGGTGGGCCGCAGTCGGCGGCGCGATCGAGTCGGGCGCTCGTCGCGACCGCGGCCGGTTTGCGGCGTGGGCGCCTGGGAGCGGCCGCAATCCTCGCTTCGGGCCCCCTCTCCTGTTCCCCTCTCTCCTCGGCGGGATCGAGCCGGGCGAGCACGATGGGCTTCCCGCCTACGAGGGCGTGGACGGGCTGTTCGACGGCAGGGCCGTTGTCAGACTTCGACCGCAATCCGGTCGTCGACCCGGGTGAAGACGAAAGCTCCGAGCGCAAGTGCCAGCACAGCAGCCACGACGAGGTAGATCGCATCGGCCGCAGACGGCGCGTGCCCGAAGAAAAGTGGCGCTCGCAGCGCCTCGATTGCCGGCGTCAGCGGGTTGCCCCAGTGGATCAGGCGCTCGAACCACGGGTGGGTCTTCGCGCCGGGTATCCGATCGAGCGAGTAGAGCACCGGCGTGAGGAAGAACCAGGGCAGGAGCAGCGCGGCGATCAGGTGCTCCACATCGCGGAAGATCGCGTTCGCAGCTGCGACCGTCAGGGCGATTCCCGCGACGAGGAGCACGACCAGCGCCGCAAGCGGCAGCGCGAGCCACACGGTGTCGCGCGCCTCTGGCAGGTAGACGAGCGACAGCACGATCACGATCACGAGCATCACGACGAACGAGACGAGTTGTGTCGCGACATTCGCGAGCGGCACGAGCTGCCGCGGGAACCGCACCTTCCGGATCAAGTTCGCGTTCTCCAGCAGACTCCGTGACGCAGCTTGAAGCGAGGTCGCGAAGAACACCCAGGCGGGCAGCCCGCAGAGGAGGAACAGCCAGTAGTGCGGCAAGTCCGCGGTCGGCGCCTTCCAGAGCACGGAGAAGACCAGCAGGTAGACAAGCATCAGCACGACCGGGTTCGCGAGCGACCAGGCGAGGCCGAGCACGGAGCCCTTGTACTTCGCGCGGAGGTCGCGGCGGAAGAGGCTGCCAAACAGCTCGCGGTAGCGGTAGAGGTCGGCGTAGACGCCCATCGAGTCGTCAGCTTAGAGCGGTAAACCGACCGTCGCTCAGGCCCGCCAGAAACGAAGGCAGCCTGTGGGGAGATTGGCACGCACTCCGCACACGGTTGGGGACTGTCCCCGGTTGTTCCAAGTTCGTGCCGATTCGTCCAGAGGGCGGGACGTACGCACGAGCCACATTGGCGACTGGGCGAACGTCTACCCTTCCAGAGACGTGAGCGCGGCTATCGCGATCGTTGCTCTGCCCATCTCGTACCTCACGCTCCGGGCGCTTCTCCGCTCCTCGGTGGGCGATCGGTTGGTGGCGATTCCGTCTGGCGAACGCTGGCACGACCGCACGACTCCGATCTTCGGCGGCGTCGGAATCTTCACGGGCTTCGCCGCCGCGACCGTCCTCGCGGTCGCGGTCACTGCCGTCGCGGGACGAGGCGAGCTGTGGGGAATCCTCGGCGGGTGCGCCCTTCTCTTCGTCGCGGGGCTGATCGACGATCTCCGCCACCTCAGCCCGCTCGCGAAGCTCGGGGCGCAGTTCGGGGCCGCGGGGATCGTCATTGCCAGTGGCCTGCGTGTCGAGGTGATCGGCAACGACGTCCTCGCGACCGTCGTCGCGCTCGTCTGGCTCGTCGGCATCTCGAACGCGTTCAACCTCCTCGACAACATGGACGGGCTTGCCGCGTCGCTCGCAACCATCGCCTGCGCGTACTTCGCCGTCGACGCCGCGACCGAGCACCCGAACCGTGCGGTTCTCGTCCTGTCGCTGGCACTTGGCGCCGCGTGCCTCGGCTTCCTGCCGCTGAACCTCCGGCCTGGCGGCAAGGCGATCGTCTTCATGGGCGACTCCGGCAGCCAGGTGCTCGGCTTCGCGCTGGCCGCGTTCGCCCTCTCGTCCAGCTGGAAGGTCGCCGGCACGACCCTTGCCACCACGCTGCTCCCGTTGCTCGTTCTGGCCGTGCCCATTCTCGACACGACGCTCGTGACCGTCGTCCGCCTCCTGGAGCGCCGTCCGGTCTCCCAGGGAGGCCGCGACCACACCTCGCATCGGCTCGTCTACTACGGGTTGTCGCAGACGCAGGCTGTCGGCCTCCTCGCACTCCTCGGCCTCGCGCTCGGCGCCACGGGAGTCGCGTACAACGTGCTCGGCGACCCGCGCGTGACGGTGATCGGTGTGCTCGTGACCGTCGTCTTGCTCGTCCAGTTCGCAAGCTTCCTCACCGATCTGGAGGAGCGGGAACGACGCGGTGGGGGCGAGAGCGTCCCGTCGGTGCTCCGCGCCCTCTGGCAGCCGCGGCGCCTGCTCGAGGTGCTCGTCGACTTCGCGCTGATGTGCCTCTCGTTCCTCGTCGCCTATGCGTTGCTGCAGAACGGGCTCGGCGGGCCTGGCGAGCGCGGCATCTTCCTGCAGGCGCTGCCGATTCTCCTCACGGCGCGCTACGTCAGCTTCGTCGCGGTCGGTCTCTACCGGCGTATCTGGCGCTTCGCGAGCGTCCACGACCTGCTCGCTATCGTCGTCGCCTGCGCCGGCTCGGGGTTGTTCGCGCTCGCGGTCGTACCCATCCTCTGGCCACTCGGCGGGTTCGACTGGAAGGTCTTCCCGCTCGATGCCGTCCTCTGCTCGGTGCTCGTCGCGAGCTCGCGTCTCGTGCTGCGGCTACGCCCACACGCTGCGAAGCTCCGAGATAGAGCAGCGCACAAGAGGGTGCTAGTCGTGGGCGCCGGCCGGTTCGGCCGCAGCCTCGCCTGGGAACTCCGCGAGGATGGGCAGGTGCGCGTTGTGGGCTTCCTCGACGACAACCCCGGCGTTCGACGCCGCCGGGTTCGCGGCATCGTGGTGCTCGGCGCGCTCGACGAGATTGCTGCCGCGTTGGAGAACACAAAACCGGATGAGGTGCTCGTCACCATCCCTGCCGCCGACGAGGCACAGGTGCAGGCGGTGGTCGACGCGTGCGCGACCGCCGATGTCGCCTGCCGGCTCGTCCACCGTCACACCGAGACGACGGTCGCGGGTCCGCTGGAGGTGACGGCCGAATGAGGCTCCGTCTGCGCGAGCGCCTCCAGCCCGACGTTCTCGTTCCCCTTTTCGCGGCGTACTTCGCGTTCTCCGCGTACTACGTGTGGCAGGCCTGGCGGCGCGAGACGCCGGCGATCTTCACCGACGAGCTCGAGTTCTCCCAGATCTCGCGCGCGATCGCACATACCGGCCACCCTGCCCGCCGGCAGGAGGCGTACCACTTCACGAGCTTCTACCCGTACTTCACGGCGCCGGCCTGGTGGCTGCACGGGACGAAGCAGGCCTTCGACACGATCAAGTACCTCGGCGTCCTCGCGATGACCGCGACGATCTTCCCGGCCTACGCGCTCGGGCGCTCCGTTCTCACGAGGAAGTGGGCGATCGCTGCCGCGGTCGGAACCGTTGCCGCGCCCGCGCTCTCATACTCGCCGATCCTCACGGAGGAGTCGCTCGCGTACCCGCTCTCGGCTCTTGCGCTCTGGACGATCGTTCGCGCAACGCTCCGGCCTGGCCGTTGGACGATCGTGGTCGCCTTCGCAGCTTGCGTCGTCGCTGCAGCAGCTCGCTCCGAGCTCGTCGTGACGCTCGCCGTGCTCGTCGGCTCGCTCGCCATGGTCGCCTGGAGACGAAATCGGGTGCGCACGTGGCGTGCGACGTGGAATCGCTGGGACAAGGCGGGTGCGATCGCGTTCGCGATCGGCGCACTGATCGTGGTCGACTCCTTCCTCAGCCATCGCTCCTTCGAGTGGTACGTGATCACGTCGTTCTACAAGGAGCGCCTCTGGCAGTACGGGACGTGGTCGGCCGGCACGCTCGCGATCGGGGTCGGCGTGTTGCCCCTCGTCGGCTTGTTGGTCGCGCTGGTCCGGCGGCGCGGCGAGACCGCCGACCCGGGCCGCACGGCGTTCACCATCGTCGCGACGGCCGCGCTGGTTGCGTTCGGCTGGTACGCGGCGCTGAAAGGCGCGTACCTCTCATACTCGTTCTCGTCCGATGTCGTCGAACGGAACCTGATCTACCTCACTCCGCTGCTCTTTATCGGCACCGCGCTCATCCTCGAACGACGAAAGGTGCGGACCGGATGGACGATCGCGGTCGGGATCTTCGCCGGCTATCTCGTGGCGCGTGTCCCGATCAGGCTCGCGTTCGACCACTACCCGTACTACGAAGCGCATGGGCTTGCGATCGTCTCGTTCGCGAACCGCATCTTCCACTGGGCGAGCGGGCCGATCGACACGACGTTGATCGTTCTCGTCGTCGCATCGACGGCGCTCGTTCTCGTGCTCGGTCGGCTCCCTCGAAGCGGCCGTGTCGCCGGAGCAACGATCGCAGCGACGTGCGCCGCGCTGCTCGTCTGGAACGTCACAGCCGAAACCTATGCGGCGAACGGCGAATATCGGTTCTCCCGCTTCCTCGTCTCGGAATACCCGCGACCGTTCGATTGGGTCGACCAGGCGACCGGCCAACGCTCCACCGTGCTCGTCGGTCAGCAATTCGGCTCGAACACCAACGGCTACAACCTGACCGAGTTCTGGAACCAGTCGATTGTCAAGGTCTGGAGCGTCGACCCGACGAGCCCCGCGCCGCCTCCTGGCCCGACGCTCACGCCAGACCTCGCGAGCGCTGACGGAACGCTCACGCCGTCACCCGGCACCGAGTTCGCCCTCGCCGTGAACGGCGTCACGCTCCAGGCTCCGGTCGTCCCGACGTCGGCGACGATCCCTGGCGCCACGCTCTACCGTCTGAACGGGAAGCCACTGCGCCTCGCGTTCTCCCAGTCGGGGGTCCAGAGCGACGGCTGGGTGACGGCGCCCGATCCGAGCTCACCCGCAGTCTCGGCATACAACAGGTTCGACGCCGCGTCGCTCGGCCCAGGCTTCGCCTTCGTCAGCCTCGACCGGATCGCGTGGAACGGCACCGACGTCCCCGGTCACGTCATTGTGCGGCTCGGAACTCTCGTGATCGGGGCCGACAAGCAACCGGCGATCGGCCGCGTCCTCGCCACGAGGCCTCTGACGATCCACTCGTGTCTCAACCCGCAGAAATTCCTCTGCTCGACAAAGCTTCCGTTTGAGAACCCGGGTCGGCCGTTCAGGATCGAGGTCTCGATCACGCCGACGTTCAGTCCTCACGCGCTCGACCCGCGGAGCAGCGAGGTGCGCAACCTCGGCGTGCGAGTCGCTTACTCGTTTGCTGCGACCTAGCGCAGATCGGCGCTGCCAAGGCCTCAGCGGTGAAGTTAGAAGTCTGTTTCTCGACGCGTCGCCGGGTCGTAGGTGCCGGTGACGACAGTGCCCATCGGTGTTTTGGCGCCGTACGGGACGGAGCAGGCATAGCAGGCGAACTGACCTCGTAGGCGTATGCGGTCGCGGGTGCCGAGGAAGATGAAGACGTAGCTGGGTACCGGATCTCCCAGACCTTGCGCCATCCGCCCTGCGGCGACGAGCAGCCACGGTGGGGTCTCGGACGGCGCGTCGATGAATGGTGGTCGTCGTCCCGGCCACGGGACGGGCACAGGCGCTGAGCCAAGAGGGTGCGATGCGGCTGAGACGAGGTGACTCTCAATAAAGGGGCCGATCCCCAAAGCAGCGATCAGCGCCATCTGCGTCGTCCAGCAGGTCGATGTGCGGACATCGACGCGCTTTCCGTCGAGACGACCAGTGATGTCCAGGTCGAACCACGAGGAGGTGCCACCCAAGCAGACAAACGGCTTCGGCTTGCGGACGAGCGCGGTGTCCTGCTCGATGCGCGCAGGCAGCGGCCGGGTCGGCCACATCGCCAGCAGCCGGGTTGCAGCGCAGATGGAATTTGGCGGTACCGACGCTCGGATTGACCGCATGGATGGTCAGCGACGTGTGCGCGCCTGACCCACAGCCGGACACGCCGGCTCCGACCACGAGAATGACCGCAATGCTGAGCGTGCTCACGCTGGATTCATACGTCACCAACGGAGCGGATGTCACCTCACCAGAGGGCGACCATCCTCTCTGGGTGCTTGCGCACGAAGCGCAGCATCCCGCGGGCATGCCAGAGCGTATGTCGCGAGAGGAATGTGCGGTCGATGACCGCCGCATACTCGTGCCGGACGATCGCAGCAGGGACGTACCAGCTCTCCCAGCCCGCCCTCGAGGCGCGGTAGCCGAGATCGATGTCCTCGACGTAGTGGCGATAGCCGGCGTCCCAGCCGCCGAGCTCGTCGAGCATTGTCCGGCGCATCAGCAGGAACGCGCCCAGCAGCCAGTCTGCCTGCGCCGGCTCGGTCGATCGATCGTCGAGGAGGTAGTGGGAACGCTGCCGTTCGAGCGGCGGGAAGAGCCGCCGGAGCGGCGTGCGCCGGACGATCGTGCCCGTCACCGTCGGGAACCTGCGCCGCGATGGCTGCCAGGTTCCGTCGGGCCAGAGCAGCTGCGGGCCGGCAATGCCGCAACGAGGACGCCCGCCCATGAACGCCGCGAGTGTCGCGACCGCGCCATCCTCCGGGATGGCGTCCGGGTTCGCGACGAGGACGAGGTCGCCCGAGGTCGCCTCGATCCCCTGGTTGACGTTTGCCGCAAACGTGAGCGGTCGCGGGTTCTCCAGAACCCGCACGCCGGCCGGGACCGGGCCGACCGAGCTCCGGCGATTTGCGATGACAACGAGCTCGTCGACCTGCGACTGCAAGATGGGAAGTAGCCGTTCCAGCTCCGCGGCGTGCCCGTGCGAGACGACGACCGCCGACACGCTCATCGCCGACCGCCTTCGACTTCGAGGACGGCGAGATAGGTCGCGAGCGTTTTCTCCGCGCACGCCGTCCACGAGAAGGCACGCGCCCGCTCGAGACCGGCGTACGAGAGCCGGTCGTGCCCCCGCAGAGCGAGCCGAATCCCTTCGGCCAGCTCGCCCTCGGGAACGACGATCGCGGCATCGCCGACCACTTCGAGCAGCGCCGGCTCCGGCACGATCACGACAGGCGCGCCGCAGGCCATCGCCTCGAGGACGGGCAGGCCGAACCCCTCGTACCGCGATGCCTGCACAACGCAGGCGGCTCCCCGGTAGAGATCGACCAGCCGATCGGTCTCCACGTAGCCCTCCACTCGCGCTCCACGCCGCCCGAGCTCCGCCGCAAGAGCCTGGTCCTTCGGCGGCCCGGCAACGACGAGCGGCAACCCGACTTCCCGCGCCGCCTCCAACACAGCTAGCTGATTCTTCCTCGGCTGGACGGCGCCGACCGTGAGGATGTAGTCACGGCCGGGATCGACACGGCCTGGCGAGAACGCTGGGTCGACGCCGTTCGGCGTCACAACGATGCGTTCGGGCGCGATCCCATAGATCTCCTCGAGGTCGACGCGCGATCGCTCCGACACGGTCAGCACGCGCGCGGCCTTGCGCGCGGCGCGCGGCACGACACGGCGGAAGACCGCGAGATCCTTCTTCCGCATCAGCGTCGGCTCGCGCTCGAACGAGAGGTCGTGGATTGTGACAACTGCAGGGCACGGGCAGGCAATTGGGACGGCGTAGGTCGTGTGGACGAGCGACGCCGACACGCGCCGAAGGAGGCGCGGCAGGGCCCACGCGAGCCGCTGCTCCTGCCAGGTGGCCGTTAGCACGAGCGGCTCGACTCCCTCCGGCAATAGATCGGCGCTGCGCGCGACTGCGGCGATCTGAACGCCGGCTTCCTCGGCGAGGGGCGGCAACTCGCGCAACAGGTTGCGGATATACGTTTCGTCGCCGGTGCGCTGCCGGCCGAGGACATCGGCGTCGATCACGACGAGAGCGCGTTTCAGCATGATGTTTCGTCGTCGGGGCGGGCTGGGTGCGTGCGATGCAAGATAGGAAACTGCGTTGGGGACAGATTTAAGTCTGTCCCCAACCCTGCTTTGGCTGTCAATACCCAAAGGTATTGACGCGACCGAGGACGCGGCAGCGTGAGTGCACAGCACGACCCGACGGCACAAGGCTTCATGCTGAAACGCGCCTTAACCGGCACAGTCATGCCAACTCCCGCCACAGTCTCTCGACTGCGTCGGCCGCCGCCGCCCACGTGAACTCGCGCGATCTCATAAGACCACGCGGAACCAGCTCGTCGCGCCGCCTCGTCGCTTCGCCGATTCCCGCTGCTATCGCCTCGACGTCGGTCGGATCGACAAGGACCGCGGTGCCTCCCGCGACCTCCTCCGTCGCTCCGCCGCGGCTGGTCACGACCGGCACACCGCTCGCCATCGCCTCGAGGACGGGCAGCCCGAAGCCCTCGTAGAGCGACGCGTAGACCACGCATCTGGCGCCCCGGTAGAGGCGCGCGAGTTCCTCGTCCGACACCCGCCCGACCCAACCGGGAACGTCCACCCCGCCCCAGCCGGCCGCGCCGACGACGCGCAGCTCGACCTCTGCCGCCCGCGCGGCTTCCACGACGCGAGCGAGGTTCTTCCGCGGCTCGAGCGTCCCGACGGCGAGAAC
>JBBQPW010000090.1:0-8704 GCA_038216845.1 Gaiellales bacterium
GTCAATGCAGACTCGATGGTTGGTGTTGTTGGTCGGATGCTAGGGCATGGTGGTTGCAATGCCGCGGTTCAGGTTATGCCGCGCTTCGTCGGCCGTCAGCAGAGGTTCGGCGATTTCGAGAAACGCGGCTGGGTGCTCGACGAGGCGGACGTCCACCCCGCGATCGTATGCTCCCGGCTGTGCTTTCTCCCGCTCTACCAGTCATCGTCGTGGACGTGCAGCTAGTCCCCGAGCCGGACGAACAGACGAAGCGGGTGATCGCGACCGCTCTGGCTCGCGTGCCCGCTGTGGTCGAGCGGTCGCACGAGGCATATGCGAGCAACTGGCGCCTTGCCGGGCTTGAGGAAGCCGTCGGCTCCAGACGGACTAGCGATGACGCTGCCCCCGGCTCCTACGGATGTTCGCCGCGAAGCACGCGTGGCGTGACGCGCGCATAGTCGATCGCGGACAGCCACGTCAGCACGACTGCCACGAGCATCGCCCACCAGGCCGCGTTCCTGCCCCAGGCGCCGGCAGCGGCCAGGCCCCCAATCCCGACCGCGACAGCCTGGGACCAGGTCTTGAGCTTCCCGAGGTCGCGGGCTGCGATCACGATCTGACGTTCGAGCGCCGCCATCCGCAGGCCCGAGACGATGAACTCGCGCGCGACGATCGCCGCGACCATCCACGCAGGGACGATGTGCTGGCCGACGAGCATCGTCATCGTCGCCAGGACGAGCACCTTGTCGGCGATCTGGTCGAGAATAGCCCCGAGCGCTGACGTTTGATTCCAGCGTCGCGCGAGCCAACCGTCGATCTGATCCGTCGACATCGCGACGATGAACACTCCGGTTGCCCAATACGCGTGGTGCGGAAATTGCCAGGCAAAGAGTGCGACGACGACCGGTACCGAGAGGGCGCGGGCCACAGTCAGTTGGTCGGGGATGGTCACGCTCCGGGAGAATACGCGGCGCATGGGTTCCAACCTCAAGCCCCCGTTCTCGAAAGTGCTCGTCGCGAACCGGGGGGAGATCGCGGTGCGCGTCTTCCGGACGCTTCGCGAGCTCGGCGTCGGAACCGTCGCGGTGTACTCCGAGGCCGACCGCGGGCGGCTCCACGCGACGGTGGCCGACGAGGCCTACTTCATCGGCGGCGGGCTGCCCGCCGAGAGCTATTTGCGTGGCGATGTCATCGTCGAGACAGCACTGCGGGCTGGCGCTGAGGCGGTTCATCCCGGCTACGGCTTTCTCGCCGAAAACGCGGGATTCGCGCGGCTCGTCGAGGAAGCCGGGCTCGTGTGGATCGGGCCGCCTCCCGAGGCGATCGAGGCGATGGGCTCGAAGATCGCCGCGCGCGAACGGATGCAGGACGCGGGCGTTCCGATCATCCCCGGGACGACGGAGCCGGTCGAGAGCGCGGACGAGATCAGGCGTCTCGGCCGGGAGATCGGCTACCCGCTCGCGATCAAGGCATCCGCAGGCGGGGGTGGGAAGGGGCTGAAGACCGTCGAGTCCGAGGGCGAGGTAGAGCGGGCGTTCGAGTCGGCGCGCCGGGAAGGCGAGGCGTATTTCGCCGATCCGACGGTCTTCGTCGAGCGTTACCTCGTCGATCCACGGCACATCGAGGTGCAGATCGTCGCCGACGCGCACGGAACCGTCGTCCATCTCGGTGAGCGCGACTGCACGATCCAGCGTCGCCACCAGAAGCTCGTCGAGGAAGCGCCATCGCCAGCAGTGGATGCCGAGTTGCGCGCCAGGATCGGTGCAATCGCCGTCGACGCGGCGCGCGCCGTCGGCTACCGGTCGGCCGGGACGATCGAGGGCCTGCTTTCGCGCGAGGGCGAGTACTTCTTCCTCGAGATGAACACTCGGATCCAGGTCGAGCACACCGTCACCGAGCTCGTGACCGGATTCGACCTCGTCCGCGAGCAGATCCTGGTCGCCGCCGGCGAGCCGCTCTCGTTCACGCAGGAGGAGGTCGTACTGCGAGGGCACGCGATCGAATGCAGGATCAACGCCGAGGATGTGGGCCGTGGGTTTCTCCCGGCGCCGGGTCGGATCACGGCGTATCGCGAGCCGGGCGGACCGGGAGTGAGGGTCGATTCGGGCGTCCGAGCGGGCGACGACATATCGCCCCTGTACGACCCGATGATCGCGAAGCTCGTCGTGCACGACGTCGACCGGGAACGCGCGCGCTGCAGAATGCTCCGCGCGCTCGAGGAGTTCGTGATCGAAGGACCACCGACCCTGCTCGGCTTCCATCGGGCGCTGCTCGAGCACCCGTGTTTCGCTGCTGGGGCGACGTGCCACGGCATCGTCGAGTCCGAAGAGCTCGCGCAGCGTGCGGGCGAGTTGACAAAGGAGTTGTCTCATCAGCAAACAACGGTAGCGTCCTCGTCGGACGGACAAGCAGCAACACGGTCGCAGCTGGTGGGGGTCGAGGTCGACGGGCGTAACTTCGACGTTCGCTTCATTGTCCCGGAGCCGCCGTGGGCTGGCCTGGCTCGCGCACGTCGTGGCCGCGGGACCGGCCGGTCGGGAACCGGCTCCGACATAGTCGAAAGCCCGATGCAAGGGACGGTGGTCGAGGTCGAGGTGGCCGAGGGAGACGCGGTGGTTGCGGGTCAGGTGATCTGCGTCGTCGAGGCAATGAAGATGGAGAACGAGATCCTCGCGCACCGCGACGGCATTATCCGGAGCTTGACGATCGAACGTGGCCAGCCCGTCTCCGCCGGGCAGGCCATCTGCGTCGTGGCGGACGAATGACGAGCGATCTCGCCCAGCTCGTCGACGACCTAATCGCCCGCGACGCGCTCGCGGGCGTAACTCTCAGTAAGCCGCGCCGCTCCGATCCAGCCCGCTACTCCAAGGTCACCATCGATCCCATCGACGTGCGCAGTGTGCTCCGCTATCGCTGGCGCTACCACTATGCGACCCGGACAACCGAGGAGCATCTGGCACCCGAGGAGACGGCGCGGCGGCTCGTGCACCTCATCGGCGGCGAGTTCCGGCAGGCGCTCCTCCGTTCGGGCGACGCCGATCACCAGGTGCTTGCGGGGCCTACGGGAATCACGGTGCTGAAACGGGAGCCGACCCGTACACAGGCCAGGCGCGAGCACGACCGCCGGAAACAGCACGTGCTCATGGACGGGACGCCGGTGCCGTTCCTCGTCGCGCTCGGCGTCCAGACGGCGGCCGGAAAGGTGAAATCGCAGCGACGCAACAAGTTCCGCCAGGTCAATCGCTTCCTCGAGCTCGTCGAAGACGTCCTGCCGGCGCTTCCGGCGGGTCGGCTACGCGTCGTCGACTTCGGCTCCGGCAAGTCGTATCTGACGTTTGCGTTGCACCATCTCCTCACGGTCGTGCACGGGCGCGACGTCGATCTCGTCGGGCTCGATCTCAAGAACGACGTGGTTGCGACGTGCAACGCCCTTGCTCTCCAGCTCGGGAGCGTGGGTCTGCGTTTCGAGGTCGGGGACATCGGCGGCTACGGCGGTGTCGATACGGCAGATCTCGTTGTGTCGCTGCATGCGTGCGACACGGCGACCGACGCGGCGCTCGAGCGAGCCGTGCGCTGGAACGCGCCGGTGATTCTTGCCGTCCCGTGCTGCCAGCACGAGCTCGCCGGGCAGGTTCGGAACGCGACGCTTGCGCCGCTCCTCGACCGAGGGTTGCTTCGCGAGCGCTTCGCCTCGGACATCACGGACGCCGCCCGCGCCCAGCTCCTCGAGGCGGTTGGCTACGACGTCCAGCTCGTCGAGTTCGTGCAGACCGAGGATACGCCGAAGAACGTGCTCATCCGAGCCACGCGGCGGCCGGCGCGAGATCGCGCGAAGGCATACGAGCAGTATCGGCGCTTTGCCGATGCGCTCGGCATCGACCCCGTGCTCGAGCGCCTCCTTGCCGATCTCTTGCCGGCACGCCAATGAGTGAGGGCACCTGCTCGGCGCTGTCGGCTGCCGCCGGTGAGCCGCTCGCAGGCACCGCCGGACGCACAGACACTTTCCTGCTGCTGGAGGTCCGCGGCGCGTGGGAGCGAGACGCGGTGAACGGCCTCGCCGAGCAGCCTGCGGCTGCGATCCGGGCGTGGCTGGAGGCGACGCCGCTCTCGAAGGTGCTCTTCATCCGGCGTCCGGACCGGCGTGCCGAGGGCATCGCTCTGTTCGTAGTGCGAGCCGCCGCACGCCCACCCTCGATCCGGCGGTTCAACCTCACTGACTACGACGAGCTGCTCGATGTCGATCTCGACAACGGGGGTGAACTCGGCACCAATTCGCTCGCGCTCGTGTGCGGCCATGGCAGGCGCGACGCCTGCTGCGCCCGGCTCGGGCGTCCGCTGTACGACGCGCTGCGGGACGAGTTCGACTCGGAGTCGCTGTGGCTGTCGTCGCACCAGGGTGGGCACCGCTTCGCACCGAATCTCCTCTGGCTGCCAGACGGCTTGCTGTTCGGGAGAGTTACGCCGGGCGAGGCGGCGGGCCTCGTCGCCGAGTTGCGTGCTGGTCGGCTCCCGGTCGAGCGGCTGCGAGGTCGAACGACGTTTCCACCGGAGGCGCAGGCGGCCGAGATCGCCGTGCGTACTGCGCTGGGCTTCACCGGGCTGCGGGACGTCGAGCTCCTCTCGGTGGAGGCTGGCCGCGTAAGGCTCGCACTCCCGTCCGGAATCGTCGACGCGACCGTCGACGTGCAGGGCGGCCCGACGGTGCCGGCGAGCTGTGGTGCGATGCCCGAGCAGGTCGAGCGGTACGCGGTGAGTAGCATCGGCAACGCGTGAGCGCCGACCGCGTACTGTGGATCACCGGTGCTTCGGCGGGGATCGGCGCGGCAATCGCGCGGCTCTCCGCGGCATCCGGCTGCAGGCTTGTTTCCGCCGCTCGGTGCGACGCCATCCTCGGGAAGCTGACGACAGCGGGCGGATAAGGATCCCGCGCGGGTATGACTGGCGATCGCCCGGGCGAGACCGATCCCGGATGGTCGAGCTGGATCGCCTTCACGTTCACCTGGTTGATGGTGCGCGGCGATCAGACGCTGGTCCAGACCAGTCGCGCCATCTACCCGAATCTCGTTCACCTGCAGAACTACCTGGGCTTTCCGCGCGAGCACATGTGGAGCCTGGCGGTCGAGGAGCACTTCTATCTGGTGCTGCCGTTCCTCATCGCGCTCCTCGTGATAGGTGCGGGCGGACGCGACCGGTTGATGAGAGCACTCGGCCTAATCTCTGCGGTGGTCTTCGTGGTGCGCCTGTCTGAGGTTCGGGGCACATTCACACCCGCCGTCGTACAACCCGCATTATGCGACGCACCTTCGGATCGACTCTCTGTTCTTCGGTGTCGTGCTGGCGTGTGCGTATCAGCTGGCTCCCCATCGTCTGGCCCTTGTGTCCGTTCATCGCCGGAAACTGGCATGTGCAGCGATGGCGCTGCTGCTCGCCTACCCCGCCCTCGTGAAATGGAATCCCTCGAGGCCGACGACCGGTGCGGTCGGATTCGTCGTGCTGTACTGCGCCTACGGCGGCCTGCTGCTGACGATGGTCACCATCCTGCTCGCGCCAAGGCTGCCAAGACGTGGCTCAACGGCCGCGTGGGGAAAACGCTCTCGTTCATCGGGTATACCCGATCTACTTGTGGCACGTGGATGCCACCAGGCTCGTGGCTCCACTCTCCGCGCTCGGCACAGGCGTGTCCCTCGAACTTCGATACGTGGTTTCGTTCGCGCTCTACGTGTGCGTCGCGACCGCAGTTGGCGTGCTGTTCGCGCGCCTTGTCGACAAACCGTCGCTGCGCGTGCGCGACCGACTGTTTCCGTCGCGCACGAGCCTTCCGATCGTGTCGAGGGACATGGCGCGAGCAGTACCCGAGCAGGTCGAACGGTAGGTCGTGGGTAGCATCGGCACGTGAGCGACGACCGCGTTCTCTGGATCACGGGAGCCTCCGCCGGCATCGGCGCTGCAACCGCCCGGCTCGTTTCCGCGTCAGGGTGGAGGCTCGTCCTCGCGGCTCGGTCACTCGACAAGCTCACCGCGCTCGCAGACGAGCTCGGTGGCCCGGAACGAGCGATCGCCGTGGAATGCGATGTCACGATCTGGGACGACCAGCAGGCGGCGCTCACCGTGGCGCTCGAGCAGTTCGGGCGCTTGGATGCAGCGTGGGCGAATGCCGGATTCGGCGCGACCCGGAGCTTCGTCGGCGACACGCCGGAGCACTGGCGCGACATGGTGCTGACGAATGTCTACGGCGCAGCTCTCACCATTCGCGCCGCGTTACCGGCGTTGAGGGAATCCCGCGGCCATCTTCTGCTCACGGGATCGGCGGCCGGCCGGCGCAATGTTCCGGGCTCGCTCTACTCGGCGACGAAGCACGCGGTGCACGCGATGGCCGAGTCGGCCCGACTGGAGCTGAACGGGACTGGCGTCCGAGTGACCGTGATCGCGCCCGGCATGGTGGACACCGCGTTCTTCGCGCAGAAGCCGATGGAGGCGCCGCTCGAGCCGGACGACGTCGCGCGAGCGGTTCTCTATGCGCTGGAACAGCCGCCGCACGTCAACGTCAACGAGATCCTCGTCCGACCGACCGCGCAGGAGTTCTAGGCGCTAGACGTCCGCTGGTACGGACTCAGGGTCGACCGATCCTCGTCCCACGATTCGAGCCATGTGGGTCGGAATCGTTAGGTTCCAGGCATGCGTGTGCAGGGGATCAAGTCGACGTTCTCGATCGTTGCCGTCGACTCGGCGACCGGCGAGATCGGTTGCGCTGTCCAGTCCCGCTACTTCGCGGTCGGCAACGTCGTGCCGTGGGCTCGGGCCGGTGTCGGCGCGGTCGCCACACAGGCTGCCGGCGTCGGGGCCTTCGGGCCGCGGATCCTCGATCTGCTCGCGACCGGGCTCGGGCCGGAGGAGACGATCGCACGCGTGCTTGCCGACGACGACGGCCGCAAGACGCGCCAGCTCGGCGTCGTGGCTGCCGATGGTCGTGCGGCCGCGCACACAGGATCGGAGTGCAACGCCTGGGCTGGGCACCGGACAGGTGACGGCTACGCGGTGCAGGGCAACATCCTCGCCGGCGAGGCCGTCGTCCCGGAGATGCAGCGCGCGTATCTCGCCACCGGCGGCTCGCTCACGGAGCGGCTCGTCGCAGCGCTCGAAGCCGGGCCGGCCGCGGGAGGCGATGTGCGCGGCCAGCAATCGGCGGCGGTCGTAGTCGAGCGGCCCGGTGCGGCAGCTGAGAGCCGCGAGGGGCTCGATCGCGTTTGCGACCTTCGGGTCGACGACCATCCGGATCCGATCGTCGAGCTGCTTCGGTTGCTCGCGATCCACCTCGTGTGGAACGCGCTCCGGGCGGCGACCGCGTTTCACGCGCCAGGCCGCTACCACGAGGGAGTCGCGTTGCTCGCCGCCGCGGTGGAGCGCTTCGGCGACGACGCGATGCTCCTCTACGACCTCGCTTGCTTCGAGTCTCTCGACGGCAGGACAGCTGACGCACTCGGGCATGTGCGGCGTGCGGTCGAGCTCGACCCGGGTGTGCGCGCGGCGATTGCGGTCGACTCCGACTTCGCGGCCCTGGCTGACGACGAGGGCTTCCGGACGCTCGTCGGCGTCTAGCGCTTCAGCTCATAGGCGTGGTCGGTGATCCAGATCAGCCTGCTGCCGATGTTGGCCGTGCTGAGTGCCTCAGGCAGCGTTGGCACAGGCTTTGTCGGTCGTGTCCCCTTGGGGACGATCACGCTCGCGGGGAACAAGTCGCCGAACACGATGCGCACCCAGGTTCCGGCGGCGACCGGTCCGCCCGCTGCGATCGTCCCCTTCCAGCTTTCGTGTGCATTCAGCTGCGCGGGCAGCGCCGGTGTGTACGTCTCTGCCGGACGGATCGTCGGGAGCGAGGAACTCGTGTTCCGCGCCTCGAGCTCCGAGTGCTTGCCGGTCGCGAACAGCATCAGACCGAACTCGAGCGAACTGCGCAGGTTGGGAAGTCCGACTGCGAACGGGACGTCCGTAGTGTTCTCGAGCGAGATGTCGGCGCGCCAACCGTCGCGCGTCACCTCGAACGCCCGGACGCCGAACACGATGCGGCCGGTGTGGTCGCCGATGCTCTCGACCCAGTCGAGGTCGGCGCGCTGAGGCGAGGCCGCGTGCGCCGACGGTAGCGGCGAGCTCGCGACCGTGCCGCAGCCGGTCAGAACGACCAGCAACAGGAGTAACGGCAGAAACCTGTACACCGCTCTCATGCTGTCAGACAGTCGGCTGGTAGGCTCGGCGGCCGGGTGGACCTCTACGAGTATCAGGGCAAGCAGCTCTTCGCGCGCTACGGTATTCCTGTTTCGATTGGCCGCCTGGCGGAGGGGCCGGAGGAGGCTCGTGCCGCTGCCGAGGAGATCGGCGGCGCCGTCGTCGTCAAGGCCCAGGTGCTCACCGGGGGGCGCGGCAAGGCCGGCGGGATCAAGCTCGCGACCGGGCCTGACGAGGCCGAGCAGCACGCGAAGGCGATTCTCGGGCTCGACATTCGCGGCCATGTCGTTCGGCGCCTCTGGATCGAGAGCGCATCCGACATCGCGAAGGAGTACTACCTGTCCCTCACGTTCGATCGTGGCGCGAAGCAGCCGCTCTTCATGTTCACGACGCAGGGCGGGGTGGAGATCGAGGAGGTCGCCGAGACGAATCCCGACGCGCTCGTCTACCTGCACCTCGACCCGCTCGAAGGCTTTCATCCGTGGCAGGCGCGACGGCTTGTCTA
>JBBQPW010000091.1:0-8697 GCA_038216845.1 Gaiellales bacterium
ATGGGGTGCTATGTTTTCGATTATGGCAACAACCTGCGAGGTGAGGCCTATCGAGCAGGTCTGACAGAGGCGTTCACATACCCGGGCTTTGTCCCGGCCTATATCCGACCGCTCTTCTGTCGCGGCATCGGGCCGTTCCGCTGGGCTGTCCTCTCGGGCGACCCGGCTGACATCGCGACGATCGATGCCGAGCTGTGCCGCTTGTTCCCCGAGGACGAACTCCTGCAGCGATGGCTCGCGATGGCACCGGAGAAGGTGGCGTTCCAGGGGCTCCCGGCCCGGATCTGCTGGCTGGGCTACGGCGATCGCGCACGGGCGGGACTCGCGATCAACGAGCTCGTGCGATCCGGGCAGGTGACGGCGCCGGTGGTGATCGGGCGCGATCATCTCGACTCGGGCTCGGTCGCGTCGCCCTATCGGGAGACCGAGGCGATGCAGGACGGCTCGGACGCTATTGCCGACTGGCCGATCCTCAACGCGCTCCTGAACACGGCGGCGGGCGCGACGTGGGTCAGCGTGCATCACGGCGGCGGCGTCGGGATCGGGAACTCGATCCACGCGGGCATGGTGGTACTCGCGGACGGTACTGCCGACGCTGGCGCGCGTCTCGAACGGGTGCTTGCAGCCGACCCTGGAACCGGTGTCATGCGCCATGCAGACGCGGGCTACGAGGAAGCGCTCGACGCTGCACGGATGGGCGGCATCGATCTGCCGTCTGTGCCCGGCGCCTATCCGTGAGCGAGCCGGCGCAGCCGATACTCCTGATCCGCGACCTCGCGCAAGCGGTCACTCCTGCTGCGAAGGAGGGGAAAGCGGCTCAGCCTCTGCGTGGTCGATCGCTGGGAGAGGTCGAGATCGTCGACGACGCGTATGTCATGTGCGGCGGCGGAACGATCGATGCCGTGGGGAGGATGCGAGGCCTCGGCCCGATCGAAGGCGATGTCATCGAGATCGACGGTCGTGGACTAGCCGCGATTCCCGGGCTCGTCGACTGTCATACTCATGCGGCCTTCGCGGGCGACCGCGTCGCGGAGTTCTCCCTGCGGGCGGCAGGGGCGAGCTACGAGGAGCTGCACGCGGCCGGCGGCGGGATCCTCTCGACGGTTCGGGCGACGAGGGCAGCGAGTCAGGACGAGCTCACGGCTGCGACGCAGCGGCATCGCGCCTGGATGCGTGCACATGGAACGACGACGTTCGAGGCGAAGTCGGGCTACGGGCTCGATCTCGACACCGAAATCGCTCAGCTACGTGCGATCGCTGCGGCGGGCGGGGTTCCGACCTGGCTCGGCGCGCACGCCGTGCCACCCGAGTTCGCGAACGCCGACGAGTATCTCGACTTCCTCCTCGGCGCGGTCTTGCCTATCGCTGCCCCGCTCTCCGAGGCGGCGGACGTCTTCCTCGAGCGCGGCGCGTTCGACGCGACCCAGGCCCGGCGCTACCTCGAAGCGTGCCGCGATGCAGGCCTTGCGCTGCGGCTGCACGGTGATCAATTCACTGAATCGGGGGCGATCCCACTCG
Organism: Gaiellales bacterium; assembly: GCA_038216845.1. Lineage (GTDB taxonomy): Bacteria > Actinomycetota > Thermoleophilia > Gaiellales > Gaiellaceae > Gaiella. The sequence continues at coordinate 1,519 of JBBQPW010000091.1, forward strand.
CGGTCGAGCTCGGTGCGCGTTCGGTCGATCACCTCGAAGCGACCGGACCCGAGGGAATCCGAGTCCTTGCCGCGAGCGATGTCGTCGGCGTGCTCCTGCCCGCCAGCGCACTCTTCCTGGCCCGCCCGATGCCTCCCGCGCGCGCGCTCGTCGACGCTGGGGCCGCGATTGCCCTTGCGACCGACTTCAACCCCGGCAGCGCCTTCTGCGAGAGCCTCCCGCTCGTGTGTTCTCTCGCGTGCACGCAGCTCGGGCTCGGCCCCGAGGAGGCTCTCGCAGCCTGCACGGTCAACGCTGCCCACGTCCTCGGCCGCGGCGATCGAATTGGGCAGCTCGCCCCCGGATTCGACGCCGACATCGTCCTTCTCGACGCGACCGACTGGCGCTACCTCGCCTACCACCTCGGTGGCGATCTCGTTTACAGCGTGATCGAGCGTGGCGCAGTGTCGTGGAAGCGCGCGGCATAATCGACGCGTGGCGACGAGAAAGCAAAGGCGCAGGCGCGCAAAGAGCCAACGGCACGACTACGAGGTCGTCTACCTCGACGGCGCGGGGAACGAAGTCGAGCCGGACGAGGTCGAGCCTGGCAAGCCGGCGAAGGCGTCGACGCGCTCGGCCTCCGGCTCCAAGAGCTCGACGTCGAGCTCGTCGAAGTCACGGATCGCCCGCGAACCGAAGCCGCCGTCGTGGGAACGGGCAGCGCGTCGCGGCGCGATCTTTCTGCCGATCATGATTGCGATCATCCTGATCACGAACCGGAAGAACACGTCGCCGCTCGGGATCGCGCTCATCGCGATCGTGTTCACCGCGATCATCATCCCGTTCGGTTACTACACCGATCAGCTCACGTGGCGCGGCTACCAGAAGCGCTTGGCTGGCAAGTCCGGTAGGTCGGCGAAACGCTGACGCCGTATGAGCTCGAATCAGAATGAAGCCTTGTGCCGCCGGGTCGGGCTGGGCGCGCACGCTGCCGCGTCCTCGGTCGTCCCAATACGTTCAGAGACAGCGTGGGGGGCAGACTCAAGTCTGTCCCCCACACCGTTTCCCAGACTCCTTGCGTCCTTGCATCACACACGCCCAGCCCGCCCCGACGACGAAGCGTCATCCTGATTCGAGTTCTATGCCTCCGATTGTCGAACAGCTCGAGCTCGGCCCTATCGGGACGAACTGCTACGTCGTACGCAGAGCGGGGGCCACCGAGGCGGTCGTCGTCGACCCGAGCGGCGATTCTGCGACGATTGGGCTCCGGCTCGCCGAAGCCCAAACTCACTGCGTCGCCATCCTCATCACGCACGGCCACTGGGATCATCTCGTTGGGGTTGCCGATCTCGCGGACGCGACGGGTGCGCCGGTCTACATGGCCGAAGACGAGCGAGTTCTCCTCGAGAATCCGTCTGCCTTCGCACCGCCGTCCGTCGTGATCCGGCCGTACACGCCCGACGTTCTCCTCAACGGAGGCGAGACGCTCGAGCTTGCGGGCATGACGTTCGACGTCACCGCGGTTCCGGGCCACTCGCCTGCGCATCTCGCGTACCACAGCGGCGGCGCCCTGTTCTCGGGTGACGTGCTCTTCGCCGGTTCCGTGGGGCGCACCGACCTCCCGGGCGCGGATTGGGAGACGTTGCTTGCCTCGGTCCGTGTGCTCGTCGACACGTATCCACCCGAGACAGTCGTTTACCCGGGCCACGGACCCGCGACGACCCTCGGAGCCGAGCTCGCTCGCAATCCGTTCCTGGCCGAGTTGCGGGCGGAGCGGCAAGCGTGAGCGTCCAACCGGAGGTTGGCCAATGAGCGCCAAGATCGAGCGCCCGCGCGGCACGCACGACGTCGTGCCCTCCGACCAACCGCTCTGGCAGCGCGTCACCGGGGAAATCGAGCGACTCTGCGCGCTCTACGGCTACCGGAAGATCCTCACGCCGGTCTTCGAGGACACCGCGCTCTTCGCCCGCACGTCTGGACAGGGCTCGGATGTCGTGCAGAAGGAGATGTACACGTTCTCCGATCGCTCCGACCGCTCGCTCACGCTTCGTCCTGAGGGGACTGCTCCAATTTGTCGGGCCTACGTCGAGCACGGAATGCACCGCGACCCGCAGCCGGCGAAGATGTTCACGATCGCGCCGATGTACCGCTACGGCGCGCCGGGCCGTGGCCGCTACCGCGAGCACTGGCAGGCGTCCGTCGAGGCGATCGGTACGGACGATCCGGCGATCGACGCCGAGATCATCCAGCTCTACGACACGCTTCTCGGCCGGCTCGGTGTCGCGAACTACCGCCTCGAGCTGAACTCGATCGGCTGTCGCTCGTGCCGGCCGGCATATCTGGAAACGCTTCGTATCTGGCTCGATGCGAACGCGAAGCGGCTCGACGACGACACTCGCCGGAAGGCCGCGACGAGCCCGCTCCGCGTCTTCGACAACTACCTCGCGAAGCCCGATGCGGTTCGGGCAGCCCTCGACGAGGCGCCCCGGATCGGTGAGTCGCTATGCGAGTCGTGCATCGAGCATTTCGCGGCGGTTCGGGCCGATCTCGATGCAATCGAGGTCGGCTATACGCTCGTGCCGACGCTCGTGCGCGGTCTCGACTACTACACGCGAACAACCTGGGAGTTCATCGGTCCGATGGCAAACGAGAACTCGACGCTCTCGGGCGGTGGCCGCTACGACGGTCTGATCGAGGAGATCGGCGGGCCGCCGACCCCCGGCGTTGGCTTCGGCGCGGGTCTCGAGAGGCTCGTGATCGCGATGGAGGAAGCGCGGATCACCGCCGAGCAGCCCGCGATCGACCTTTTCTTCGCGCTCGACGCTGGTGCCCCGCGACGACTCGTGTCGACCTGGCTAGCGCGACTCCGTGCGCTCGGCGTGAGGTGCGACACCGACTACGCCGGTAGGTCGCTCAAGGGCCAGCTGACGCAGGCGGGCCGTCTAGGCGCGACCCGGACTGTGGTCGTTCATGAAACGGGCGCAGTGATCCGAGCAGCGGGAGCGCAGGACGAACCGGTCGCTCACGACGCGGTGCTCGGCAGACTGTCCCCATGAGTGAATGGCGGGACCTGATGTGCGGCGAGCCGCGTTCCGAGCACATCGGACGGCAGGTGAAGCTCGCCGGCTGGGTTGCGACCCGGCGCGATCACGGAGGTCTGGTGTTCGTCGACCTCCGCGACAACACCGGCATCACGCAGTTGGTGGTCAATCCAGAGCGGGCGCCCGAGGCCGCAGAGCTGGCGAAGGAGATCCGGAACGAGTTCGTCGTCCAGGCCGAGGGCGAGATCGTCGCGCGCTCGGCAGCGACGACGAACGACGCGATGGCAACGGGCGGGATCGAGCTGCAGGTCGACACGCTGACGATAGTCTCGCGCTCGACCCCGCTGCCCTTCCAGCTGGACGAGGAGAACGTCGACGAGACGTTGCGCCTGCGCTACCGCTGGCTCGACCTGCGGCGCGACAAGCTGCAGCGCAACATGCGGCTCCGCGCGAAGATGGTGGGAATCATCCGGCGCCATATGGACGCCGCCGGCCACCTCGACATCCAGACACCGATCCTGTTCAAGCCCACGCCCGAAGGTGCACGGGACTTTGTCGTCCCGAGCCGCCTCCACAAGGGCAGGTTCTACGCTCTCCCGCAGAGCCCGCAGATTCTCAAGCAGCTGACGATGGTCGCTGGCTTCGACCGCTACTACCAGATTGCGGTCTGCTTCCGGGACGAGGATCTCCGCGCCGACCGCGTGCAGGAGATCACGCAGCTCGACGTCGAGATGTCGTTCCCCGACAGGGAGGAGTTGCTCGCGTCGATGGAGCAGATGTTCTCGACGATCTGGCGTGAGTGCCTCGGTATGGAGATCGCCGCGCCGTTCCCGCGGATGACTTACGAGGAAGCCGATCGGCGGTTCGGCTCGGACAAGCCTGATACGCGCTTCGCGCTGGAGATCGAGGACGCGACCGCGCTGACGCGCGGATCGGAGTTCGGCGTCTTCAGCCGTGCCGATGCGGTGCGCTTCATCCGCGTGCCGAGGGTGCTCTCGCGCGCAGACCTGGCGTCGTTGGAGGAGCGCGCGAAGGAGCTCGGGGCGAAGGGACTCGCGTACATCGTCTGCAACGAGGCGTCCGGTGAGTTGCGATCGCCGATCGTCAAGTTCCTGTCCGAGGCGGAGCTCGAAGCGCTCGCGCCGGCCGCAGGGGAGACGTTGCTCTTCGCTGCCGACGGCTTGAAGATGACTTCGCGTGTTCTCGGAGCGCTCCGCCTCCATCTCGGCCGTGAGCTCGGCCTGATCGACGACGACGCATTCACGTTTCTCTGGGTAACGGATTTCCCGATGTTCGAGTGGGATGAGGACGAGGAACGGTGGGGCGCGGTACACCATCCGTTCACGCGTCCGACAGTGGAGTGGGAGGGGGCGTTCCACGAGCGACCGGGTGATGCGCTCGCGAACGCCTACGACCTGATCGTGAACGGCAACGAGCTCGGCGGCGGGTCGTTCCGGATCCATGAGCCGGACATTCAGGAGAAGGTCTTCGGCCTCCTCGGGATCGGCCCCGCCGAGCAGCGGGCGAAGTTCGGCTTCCTCCTCGACGCGCTGGCGATGGGTGCGCCGCCGCACGGCGGAATCGCGCTCGGAATCGACCGGATGACGATGGTGCTCGCCGGCGAGCCGAATCTCCGCGACGTGATCGCCTTCCCGAAGAACCAGGCCGGGCTCGATCCGATGAGCGGTGCCCCGTCCGGGGTGACGGCGGCCCAGCTCGAGGAGCTGGGGTTGCGACTTGCGATAACCAAAGCGGAGGCAGCAGGCTGAGCTCATTGGCGGAGCGACTCGTGCTACTGCTCGCCGTTGCGTTGCTGGCAGGCCTCGGCGCGGCGGCCGGGATTCGCCACTGGCATCGGCAGGGCTCAGCGGGAACCATCGCGGGTGCGGTCGCTCCTGGCGGCGGTTGGTTCGACGCGCTCGCCGGTTCGCGCGGCCAACCGGGCGACGCTGAGCGGACGACCTGCGGCCTGATCCTCACCTCGAGCTCCCTCGGCATCAGCCAGCCGGTGCTTCCGTGCGGGGCGAAGGTCATTCTCCGCTTCGGTGGCCGGACGTTCCTCACGGAGGTGATCGACAACCGTCTGAAAGGGACAGGGCGGCAGTTCGAAGTGACCGACCCTCTGGCGGGTCTGATGGGCTTGGACGGAACGCAGCGGATCCAGTGGCGCTTCGCAGCTCACACCTAGGCGCTGCCGGCTGACAGCGCTACAGTGGAACGCGGCTCGACCCTGTACGTCACCACGGGTTTCAACGTGAACCGATCTCGCTGTAGGGAGCCTGCGTCCGGCTGAGGAAGAGATCCCGACTCCGGCAGGGCACCCACCTGGGTAACCAGGTTCACCAGCGCCCGTGGAGATCGGCAGGGTCGGAGCCATTTCTGCGATGGAGATCATCGGCCTAGACCACGTGCAGGTCGCAGCGCCCCCGGGGTGTGAGAGCGAGGCGCGCCGGTTCTACGGGGGGCTGCTCGGGCTCGGCGAGATCGACAAGCCGCCGTTGCTTGCGGCACGTGGGGGTTGCTGGTTCCAACTCGGCGTGCATGAGCTGCACGTCGGCGTTGCGTCGGACTTCGTTCCCGCGACAAAGGCACACCCTGGGATTGCAGTCTCGTCAGCCGCCGCGTTTCGGGATCTGGCAGGCCGACTCGAAGGGGCGGGGGTCAGGGTCGAGTGGGCCGACTCGTCGGAGATCGTCGGACGAGAGCGCTTCCATGTGCACGATCCGTGGGGCAACAGGCTCGAGCTGCTTGGGCCTGAGTAGAACGCACGCAACGTTCCAGTCCGGAGCCGCTGTGCGAGGAGTCCAGCCTGTGATGTCGTGACGTGGCTCTGGGTCTGGGTCTGGATCTGGATCTGGATCTGGATCACGCTCCACGGAGTTGGCACGGAGTCGGCGCATATTCGGCTCCATTCATCCGATAGCGTGTCTTCAGGGCACCTGGGGTGCCCCTGGGGGTGGTTGTAAAAGCGTCGTTCGCGTAGGGATCGGATGGCATGCCTCCACGCACGGGTAGCCTGAGTCCATGGCACCCGTGGCGGTGATCGGCGACTCCGCGCGCGGCGAAGCGTACGCCGCCGTTCGACTGGTCGTCGAGGGCGACCGGATCGTCGAAGCAGACGCGCCCGGCATCGCGAAGTCGCTCGTGGGCCTGACACTTCTCCAGGCTGCGGCCGTCTCTGGTGAGACTCTCGCCGCCGACGCGCTTGCGAACGCGCTCGCTCAGGTGTTCCATGCAAGCCAGGATCCCGCACGTGTCGCCGTTGCGATGAGCGGCGGTGTCGACAGTGCGGTCGCGCTTCTGCGTGCGGCGCCGAACGCGATAGGCGTCACCCTGCGTCTGTGGCTCGACCCGCAGGGTCCAAGTTCCGAGCGCGCGTGCTGCTCGCCTGACGCGGTGATCGCGGCGCGCGAAACATGCCATTCCCTCGGTTTGCCGCACGTCACGCTCGACCTGCGCGAGCAGTTCCGCAATGCCGTCGTCCGCCCGTTCGTCGACGGCTATGCGAACGGGCTCACGCCGAACCCGTGCAGCCGCTGCAACGGGAGCTTTCGCTTCGCGGAGTTGCTCGCCTTCGCGGAGCGGGCCGGCGCGGCCGTCCTCTGGACCGGTCACTACGCGCGGACCGTCGAGCGCGACGGTGTCCGCCTGCTTGCTCGTGGGCGCGACGCGTCGAAGGATCAGTCGTACATGCTCGCGACGCTCGACCCGGCCCTGCTGGACAGGATCGCGTTCCCGCTAGGAGGCCAGGGCAAGCCGGAGACACGGGCCGAGGCCATGGCGGGCGGTCTTGCGGTCGCGGAGCGGCGGGAGAGCCAGGAGGCGTGCTTCCTCGCGGGCGGCGACTACCGCGCGTTCCTCGAGCGGCAGGGGCTCGAAGGACACGACGGCCCGATCCTCGACGAAACCGGGCGGGAAGTAGGCCGGCACGCGGGGAGCTGGAGGTTCACGCCGGGCCAGCGCCGCGGAATCGGCGTGCCAGCCGGCAAGCCGCTCTATGCGCTTCGCACGGATGCGACCACGAATACGCTGACGATCGGTCCGCTCGGCTCGCTCGCGAGCCGCCGAGTCGAGGTAAGCGGTCGGCTGTACGTTCCGGTCGCGCACGCCGAGGCGAAGCTCCGCTACCGCTCGGAACCCACCGGCGCGCGGGTCGAGC
>JBBQPW010000092.1:0-8594 GCA_038216845.1 Gaiellales bacterium
GCCAAGCCCGCCGAGGATCAGGTGGAGAGGCGAGTCGAAGGACGCGATCGCGCGCCGTGTCGCGGCGACGTTGGTCGCCTTCGAGTCGTTGACGAATCGCACTCCGTCGACCTCGCGCAGCTCCTCGATCCGGTGTTCGACGCCCGGGAACGTGCGGAGCGCCTTCACGATCGCGTCGTCCGGAAGGCCGGCAACGCGAGCCGCCGCAACCGCGGCGGCGGCGTTCTCGCGATTGTGCACTCCGGGAATCCGCGGCTCGGCGGGCAGCGCGTCGGCCGCCGAGAACTCGACCCGGCGACCGGCGCCCGGCACCGCCCCGAACGCGTGAGGCACGATCGCGACATCCTCGGTCGTCAGCCGCTCGAACACGCGCAGCTTTGCGTCACGGTAGGCGTCGAACGAGCCGTGGCGGTCGATGTGATCCGGTTCGAGGTTGAGCAGGACAGCGATTCGCGGGTGCAAGGCCTCGACGTCCTCGAGTTGAAACGACGACAACTCGCAGACGATCCAGGCGCTGGCGTCGACCTGTCCCACCAATGTTGTGAGCGGCCGTCCGATGTTGCCGACGACCTCGGCGGGCCGTCCGGCAGCGTCGAACATCGCGCCGAGCAATGCTGTCGTCGTCGTCTTCCCGTTCGTGCCCGTGATCCCGATCAGCGGGTTCGGAAGCAGCCTCGCGCCCAACTCGATCTCGCTGAGGACGGGGATTCCACGCGACCTTGCAGCGACCACCAGTGGCCGGTCAGCCGGCAGTCCCGGGCTCTTGATCACGGTGTCGATCCCCCTGAGCAGCGCGTCGTCCTCGTCACCGAGATGGAGTTCGACACCCACCGCGGCGAGCCTCCCCAGAACCGCCGGATCGAGATCGCGATCGCGGTCGTAGCCGATGACCTCGACACCCTGCGAGCGAAGCGCCAGCGCCGCGGCCTCGCCGGACCGCGCGAGCCCCAGCACCAGCACCTTCCTCATAGGCGGAAGCGCAGGTAGTAGCGGTAATAGAGGACGAAGCCGATCGCGCAGAGGATCGCGCACACGATCCAGAAGCGCACCATGATCTTCGTCTCCGACCACGCCTTCATCTCGAAATGGTGCTGGATCGGTGCCATCAGGAACACGCGTCTCCCAGTGCGCTTGAACGAAACGACCTGGATGATCACGGAGAGCGTCACGATCGCGTAGATGCCGCCGATGAAGATCAGCAGCACCTCGGTCTTCGTCAGCACCGCAAACCCGGCGAGCGCGCCGCCGAGCGTCATCGCACCCGTGTCACCCATGAACACCTCGGCCGGGTGCGCGTTGAACCAGAGAAAGCCGATCGTGCCGCCGATCAGCGCCGCGCCGAAGATCGCCAGGTCGAGATACGTGCCGCTCCGATGGCCCGGCTCGCCCGAGCGGATCCACGAGATGACCGCAATCGCGAGAAACGTCATCAGGGAGATGATCGATGTACCGGCAGCGAGCCCGTCAACGCCGTCGATGAGGTTCACGCCGTTGACTGTGCCCGCGATCACCAGGAAGAGAAACGGATAGAAGGCGTAGCTCAGGTTGACGTGCCAGTCGAGGATCGGGAAGTACAGCTTCGTGTCGACCCCGGGGATGTGGTTGATCGCGATCGCCATCCCGATCGTCACCGCCAGCAGCAACACCATCTTCCAGCGGCCGGGGAGGCCGAGCGAGCGCCGCCGCCGCACCTTGAGATAGTCGTCGAGGAAGCCGATCACGCCGCACCCGAGTGCGACGCCCATCACGGTGAATCCCGGCAATGAGTGCACCGAGAGCACGAGAAACGGCGCGAGCGTCGCGACCAGGATCAGGAGCCCGCCCATCGTCGGCGTCCCCTGCTTCACGTGGTGACTGGCCGGACCCTCCGCGCGGATCTGCTGTCCGACGCCCTGGCGACGGAGCCAGTCGATGAACGCGGGCCCGATGACGACAGCTATCACCATCGCCACGAGCCCAGCGATGAGGACCCTCACCATGTCTGCGCGATCTTCGCCACCCTCTCCGGGATGCCTTCGAGACCGACCGCCCGCGATGCCTTTACGAGCACCGCATCGCCAGGTTGGAGCAGGTCTTCGAACCCTTCAGTCGTGTCCCGAGTATGCATCTGGGAGACGCCGGGGATCATGTAGAGCCGCGCGCGCTCGCCGATCGCGACGAGCAGGTCGACGGTCTCGGCGACAACGATGCCGATCTCGCGGTGATAGGCGTCGGAGTGCTCGCCGAGCTCGGCCATCTCGCCGAGGATCGCGACCCGCCGCCTCCCTTTCGCGCGCTCGTCGAGATCGAGGAGCGCGGCCCGCATCGAGGTCGGGTTGGCGTTGTAGGTGTCATTGATCACGAAGCCGCCACCTGGGAGCGAGATCTCCTCCCCACGCCACGGCGAGAGCTCGATCAGGCTCGCGCCCTCCTGCACGCGGTCGAGCGGCAGCCCGAGCGCCTCGTAGGCGGTCAGCGCGGCGAGCGTGTTCTCGAGCAGGTGTCGCTGGGTGAACGGGAGATCGAGCCGGACGGTCCCGTCGCGCAGCTCGAACTCGGCATCGGCCGTAACCGCGTCCGGTGCGAAGCGTCGCACGTCAATGTCGCCGCGGCCGAAAAACGGCTCCAGCTCCGGCGCACGATCGACCGAGGGAACGACCGCGATTCCGCCCGCCGGTAGCGCGTCGATCGCCTCGGCGTTCGCGCGCGCGACGTTCTCGACCGAGCCCACGAGCTCGAGGTGCTCCGCTCCGATCGACGTGACGAGCACGACATCGGGGCGGACGATCTCGCAGAGCGCCGCGATCTGGCCGAGCCCCCGCATCCCCATCTCCACGACAAGAATCTCCGTCTCCTGCTCCAGACGGCAGACGGTCAGCGGCACGCCGATCTCGTTGTTCAGGCTCGCACGCGCGAAGACGGTCGGCGAGACAGCCGAGCAGAGCGCACCGAGGATGTCCTTCGTCGTTGTCTTCCCCGTCGAGCCGACCACCGCCACGACTCGCGCACTGCTCTTGCGTCGGACCAGACGTGCGAGGGCGGCGAGCGCCGCGTGTTGGTCGTCGGGAGCGAGCGTGGCCGCCCCACGCCCGCGCGCATCGTCGACGAAGTCGACACCCGTGTTGAGCGCGACGAACAGATCGCCGGGTCCGACCACGCGCGAGTCCGCCTCGATGCGGAGAATCGGGCCGTCACTCGTACCGCGGTCGAGCTGACCGAGGTCAAGCGCGGCGACCTCGTCCCACGAGAGTGGGATCACGGCGCGAACCCCGCCGCCCGCAGCGCCTCCCGCGCGATCTCGCGATCGTCGAACGGCTGCACGACTCCGCCGACGTCCTGGCCCTGCTCGTGGCCCTTCCCCGCAATCACAACCACGTCACCTGGCCCGGCGATGTCAATCGCGCGCCTGATCGCAGAGAGCCGATCGGGGTCGATCTCCACGTCCATCCCCGCCCCCTGCAGCACGTCCTGGATGATCGCGAGCGGATCCTCGGAACGCGGGTTGTCGGAGGTGACGATCGCGTAATCGGCGCGATCGCGGACGACCCGGCCCATCAGCGGCCGCTTGCCGCGATCACGATCGCCGCCTGCCCCGAAAACGGCGATCAAGCGTCCCGAGCCGAGGTCGCGTGCCGCCTGGAGGACGATGTCGAGCGAGTCGGGCGTGTGCGCGTAGTCGACGATCACGGCGAACGGCTGTCCTTCGTCGATCGCCTCGAACCGTCCGGGAACTCCGGTCACGGCTGCGATGCCCGCGGCAATCTCGTCCTCGCCGATGTCGAGGAGAATGCCCGCGGCCACTGCACCGAGCACGTTCTCGACGTTGAACGCTCCGCGCAAATGCGTCTCGATCTCGATCCCGGCTGCATGAAACGCACTGCCGTACGCGCCAATCCGCAGCCCTTCGGCGCGAACCGCGGCGCCCGAACCGAGACCGAACGTGATCAGCGGCGCGCGGTGTGCCGCCTCGAGCTCGTCAGCGAGACGCCGACCCCACTCCTCGTCGACGTTCACCGCGGCAGGCGGCGGCTGGGGCCCGGTAAACAGCCGACGCTTCGCCTCGAAGTACTCCTCGAGCGTGCCGTGCAGGTCGAGGTGATCCTGGCTGAGATTGGTGAACACGAGCGCGTCAAAGCGAACTCTGTCGAGCCGGCGCAAAAATGAGCCATGCGACGAGGCCTCGACGGCGGCGCTCTCGTCGCCTGCGTCGAGCATCTCGCGGAAGAGGCGCTGCAGATCTATCGCCTCCGGGGTGGTGTGGGGTGCCGGTCGCGGCTCGCCGCCGACGACCCATTCGACGGTTCCGACGAGCCCCGGCCGGCGACCCGCCGCTTCGAGGATCGACCTCAGCAAGAACGCAGTCGTCGTCTTGCCGTTGGTTCCCGTGACACCTGCGACCTCGAGCGTGCGTGTCGGCTCGCCGAAGAATGCGTCGGCCGCAATCGCCATTGCCGCACGCGCGTCCGGGACGACGAGCTGCGGCACATCGATGTCAAGTGGCTGTTCGACGACGAGCGCCACGGCGCCATTCGCGATGGCTTCCGGAGCGAAGTCGTGCCCGTCTGCCCGCGAGCCCGGAACGCAGAAGAACAACGCTCCGGCGGCCGCAGCGCGAGCGTCGTATGCAAGATCCAGGACATCCGCGTCCCGCGAGCCGACCACGTCGTCGGGTGCCAGGGCTCGGATCAGCGCCGCGAGCTCCACCGGCGGAAGGCTAGTGGAAGACTACGGGTAAAGGACTGACTTTCGGTCTGTCCCTTACGCAGCTTCCAAGGACAGACTGAGGTGGCGTCCCATCGTCCGTGTAAACGTGCTCGGACGTAGCTCCGCTTCGTGGTGGTGATCCTAGGCGGCGATAACCTCCTCGTCGATCTCGGGGAGCGGCTCGCCCGTGGTGAGCGCGCGTCGTAGCCGCTCGATTTGCGCGACCGCCCGATCGCGGGTAAGCGCGGCGTTCACGATCGTGATGTCGACGAGCAACATGAAGATCGCCTCCACCATGACCGCGGGCGGCTACCACTTGCGAGCGTCAATCAAAGTTCCCTTCCCCGCACAGGAGGGACGAGACCGTGAATCACGAGGAGGTGGGCCGGATCCGCGTGACCGGCTCGAGCGTCTTCGCGAGCGCCAGTGCTCGCTCGAGCGTCATCAGCCCCTCGAGGCGGAAGATGATGTCGCGCTTCTGCCAGATCAGGACGTTCACGGCGAGGCGTCTTGATTGCGACGTCCGGGTGATGTGGCGGCCGGCGACCCACAACCCACGCACGCCGTCGACTGTTACCCCCTCGACGATCGCCAGGTTTGGCACTTCCTTCGTCACCGAGTCTTGGCCGCAGCAGGGCTTGAACTCGCTGACGATCAGTCGCGGCCGCCGCCGGTCGCCGTAGACCAACACGACTTGTGGCGGCATGTCGGCGCCGACGAAGACCGCGATTGGCGTGTCGGACTTCGGGCCGACGATCGCGAACGGTACGAGCTGTTGTGCCCGGCCGAGCGTCGTCGGCGTTCCGTGTTGCCTGGCGATGTCGGCTGTCAACTGCGGCAACTCGTCGATGCGGACGACGGCCACGCCGTCGAGGTGGAACAGTTCGAGCAGGGAGGAGCGCGCGGGCGGCACGGCCAAGGCGACGGTGAGAACGAGCGCGGCGACGGCCACCGTGAGAGGCAGGCGGTAACGCCGCCGTCGGGTGGCACGACGAACGGCGTCCCAGACGTCGGGTGTGGACGGGAACAGCGAGCACGCAAGGCCCCGCAGTTCCTGCTCAAGCTTGGACATTGCTCTCCTCCAGTTCAACGCGAAGGCGCGTCAGCGCCCGTGACAGTCGCGACTTGACCGTGCCTGTGGGCAGCACCAAGACAGCCGCGGTCTGCCTCATTGAGGTCGAGGAGCATCCGGCAGGTGATGACCTCGCGGTCAGACAGCGGGAGTCGACCGACAGCGGCCGCGAGTGTCCGCCGTCGCTCGGCTGCTAGCACCGCGTCGCCCGGCGACAGCGCGAGCACGTCCTCCTCGTAACGGCCCCAGTCGTCGAGCGGGAATGTCAGGCGCACGCTTGCGGCGCGACGGCGGTTGCGGGCCGTGTTGGCGACGATTGTCAGCAACCAGGCCGAAGTGGCGCGTTCTCGCGCACCCGCCTGAGGGCGCGGAAGCCCTTGAGCAATGCGTCCTGTAACACTTCCTCGGCATCCTCGGCCGAGCCGGTGATCGCATACGCGGTGCGGAACGCGATGGTCATGTGGGGTTGACGAGCTCGCGGTAGGCATCGAAGTCGCCGCGCTGCGCGCGGCGAAGCACGTTGATGGTGTTGGCGCGACCGTTCTCCACCTATCCGATGTACCCCAGCGCCGACCCGATCGTTCCCGATGTGGAACCGAACGGATCTGTCGCGGGTACGCCTTGTACCCGCGACAGAGGAGTCATTGTGAAACTGCCATTCGTCAGCGCCGTCTTGACCGTCAGCGCCGTCTTGACCGTCAGCGGTGTGTCGGCGGAAGTCCTGGACACGCACCGAGCACCGGCGTCACGGCGATTCCTGGTCAGGGTCGGACCATTGACCAGCGCCCGCGCCGCCCATGCCGCCGTGCGGCTCGGAGACGGACGGGTCCTAATCGTCGGCGGCTGCACGCTGTCCGGCTGCGACGACGTCGAAGGTCAAACGGCGACTACAGAGCTCTACGACCCCGGCCGGCGCGCGTTCACGGAGACTTCGTCGTTGCCAGCCCGGCGTGTCAGTGCCATGAGCGCAATGCTTCCAGACGGGACTGCCTTGATCGCCGGCGGCTACAGCGGAACGCGGCCGACGAATGCCGCCGAGATCTTCGACCTCCGGACGAAAACGTTCCGCGCGATCGGGTCGATGCGGAGCGCACGCGCCGACGCGACTGTGACCCGGCTGCGTGACGGTCACGTCCTTTTCGCCGGCGGGACCGACGGCACGAAAACGATTGCCAGCGCCGAAATCTACGATCCTGAGAGAGGCGCCTTCGTGACGACCGGCTCGCTGACCGTGCCGCGCAAGATCGCCGCGGCGACCGTTCTCGGCGACGGCCGTGTCCTCATCACCGGAGGTGAGAGCGCCGGCAACAGGGTCGTCGCTAGCGCCGAGATCTACGACCCAACGACCGGCCGCTTCAGCCGCACTGATTCGATGGCCCGCGTGCGCTACAAACACGCGGCGGTGACGCTTGACGACGGCCGTGCTCTGATCGTCGGCGGCGCGCCCAGCTTCGACCTCGGCCTCCGGTACCGCCAGACCGAAGTCTTCGACCCGAAGACGGGACAGTTCGCAGCCGGCCCGCCGCTGAAGTACGGTCGCTACCACCTGATCGACTCGGTCGTGACACTCCCGAACGCTGACGTCCTGGTCGCCGGCGACGCGGTCGTGACCGAGATCTACGACCACACGACCAAGCGCTTCCGGGTCGGGCCACGGCTCGGCGTCGGGCTCTCCTTCGCCACGGCGACACTGCTCGAATGCGGCCAGGTGCTCATCGCCGGCGGCTACGAGAGTATCCGCGAGACACCACGCCGCCCCGCCTGGATCTACCAAGCGCACCGTCGTTCGCGTTGCTCGACGTGATCCGCTGAGGCGCTGATCGTCCCAAAGAGTGGGTTTCTCCACCGGATCGTCGTCTCGCTCGCCGCCGCTGAGGTCTTCATAAGCTCGCACTGGAAGCGCTCACTCGGGACTATGCTCGCATTGCGGCGTACCTCCTCGCTCGGACTCCCAGGTCAGAGCGGAAGCTACGCCCTCCTCACCTTTTCCCCGGCTGCTGGGACGCGACCCAGACTGAAGCCTGTCCCCTACCCGTTGTTGGTCGGCGCGTCCGGCGGCACCGAGAGGTACTGGAGGTCGAACTGCGCGATTCGCTGGAAGGCCGGCGCCGCGACCACTCCTCCCCAGATCGCGCCGTGCGGCTCGTCGATCATCACGAGCACGACTGCGCGCGGGTGCTTCGCCGGAACGATGCCGACGAA
The DNA here is from genome assembly GCA_038216845.1 of Gaiellales bacterium. Taxonomy (GTDB): domain Bacteria; phylum Actinomycetota; class Thermoleophilia; order Gaiellales; family Gaiellaceae; genus Gaiella. The sequence goes on from JBBQPW010000092.1 coordinate 7,958, forward strand.
CGAGGCCACGTACTTCGACGACGAGTAGCCGTTCGACGTCGGCTTGTTCGCCGTGCCGGTCTTGCCCGCCACGGTGTACCCGGGGATCGCAGCCGCCGTACCGGTTCCCTGGATGACGACGTCGCGCAGCATCGTCATAAGCTTGCGAGACGTGGCCTGCGAGACGATCCGCTGACCTCGAGCCGGATGAACCCGACGCGCACCGATCTTCCTGATCAGATGGGGCGTGGCACGGAAGCCCCCGTTTGCGATCGCGGCGTACGCTGCGGCCATCTGCATCGGCGTGACGGCGATGCCGAGGCCGATCGGCACGGTGCCAATCGTCGAGCCCGACCACTGGTCGAGCGGGAGCACGAGCCCGGAGCTCTCACCGGGGAAATCGACGCCGGTCGTCCTGCCGAAGCCCCAGCGCGAGACCCACCGCGCGAGCTCCTCCGGGCCGAGTCGCTCCGCGATCGTGACGGTGCCGACATTCGACGACTTCGTGAGGATCTCAGCCACGCTCATCCGCTCGGTCGGCCGTGTCTCGGCGTCGTGGATCACGCGGTCGGCAACATGAATCGTGGGCTGCAGAGTGAAGCGCGTCCGCGGCGTGACGACGCCGTCTTCGAGCGCGGCCGAGATGGTGACCAGCTTG
>JBBQPW010000093.1:0-8546 GCA_038216845.1 Gaiellales bacterium
TTGCGCAGGATGTAGCCGACGCTGCCGCCGTCGCGGAGGCCGACCGCTCGGAGCTCTTCCGGGGTGAAGGTCCGCAGCTCGTGAATGACGATCAGGCCTGGCTCGACCTCGATGCGGGCGCCCGAGTCGAGTGCGCGCACGAGATAGTCGATCTCCTCACCCGAGGTCCAGCGCGAACTCGAGCCGAGGCCGAGCCTCTCGTCGAACGCTCCGACACGCTCGACGACCTCGCGGCGGAGAAACATCGATGCGGAGTTTGCGCTGTTCCACAGGGTCTCGCGCTCCAATGGCCCGGCTTGTCTCGACCAGCTGGCGGAACTCCGATCCTCGGTGTCGGCTGTACGCCCCGTCAGCCCGTCGAGATCGGGCCGACCGTCGAAATGTCTTGCCACGCGTTCCAGCAGGTCTTCCGGGTACGCGCAGTCGTCGTCCGGGAACGCAACGATGTCTGCGTCGATCTGCGCGAGGGCGACGTTTCGCGCGCGCGAGAGGCCTCGGTGCGAGTGCAAGCGAACGATGTCGAGCGCAGGGCTCGCGGCAATCGCCGGCACGACCCGGTCGTCGGCGTTCTGGTCGACGAGGAGCACCCGAAACCGGGCGTGGGTCTGCCGTTCGAGCGAGTCGAGCAGGATCCGCAGGCCGTCGCCGCGGTCGGCCGTCGCAACGACGAGCGCGAAGGACGGGAGGTCGTGTTCCTCCACCGCGCATAGGCTAACGGCATGGTGCGCCGACGTTCCTCCGGCAGATGAGCGACGGCTCGCAGCCGCTGGTTTCGGTCGTGCTCGCGGCGCGCGATGCGGCGCCGTTCCTCGGCGCGTCGGCGCGCAGCATCCTCACCCAAACGGTGAGAGATCTCGAGCTCGTCGTCGTCGACGACGGCTCCCGCGACGAGACGCCGGCTCTCCTGGCGGCGCTCGACGATCCGCGGGTCGTCGTTGTTCGCAACGAGGAACCGACCGGGCTGGCCTCTGCGTTGAACCTGGGCTTCGCGCGCGCAAGCAGCCGCTACATCGCGCGGATGGACGCCGACGACATCGCGCTCCCGCGCCGGCTCGAGCAGCAGCTCACCCGGCTGCATGCGGCACCGACGGTGGGCATCGTCGGCACGAGCGTGGCCGAGCTCGACGAGCGCGATCGGATTGGCATCGTCCATCTCCTGCCATCGGGCGTCGAGGTGACCCGTTGGCGGAGCCTCTTCGGGACGCCGTTCTTCCACCCCAGCGTCGTGGTCGACCGGGCTATCCTCGAACAGCACGACCTGAGCTACGACGCGGATTTTGACGCGGGCGACGCGAGCACCGAGGACTACGAGCTGTGGTCGCGGTTACTCGATGTAGCGGAGGGGGATAACGTCGCCGAGCCGTTGCTGCTGTACCGGCGTCACGGCGGGCAGGCATCCGTGCGGCGTAAGGAGCACCAGCTCGAGCTGCGCCGGACGATCGCCGCGCGTCGTATCCTCGGTGTTGCCCCCGGTCTCGGGCCGGAAGGTGCCGAGTCGGCCTGGCTCGTCGGCGATGCGCGTGCCGTTCCGGCCGGACGCGGGCGCGACGCGGTCGAGGCGTATCTCGAGTTGCTCGCTGCGTTCGGCGGGCGCAAGAATCGCGAGGTTCGCGCGCTTGCCGGGCGCGATATTGCGCGTGTTGCGCTTCGCGCTGAGGTGGATGCGAAGGCGGGGCTGCTTCGAAGCGCTCTTGCCTTCGATCCGGCGCTTGCTGCCCATGCCGTGTCGACCCGCTCTGGTCGCCGAGCTGCGATGAAGGCGGTGAGAATCGCCGCTGCCCCGATTCTCCGCAATCGACCCGTGACCCGGCCGGTCCGCGCCGCCGTCGTCTCTCCCGAGCCGACGCCTTACCGCTCGCCGCTGTTCGACCGTGTGGCGGCCCGTCCGGAGGTCGACCTCACGGTGGTCTACGCGGCCGAGACGGTCGCCGATCGCCGCTGGTCGGTCGAACCGCAGCACAGAGCTGTCTTTCTCGAGGGTGTTCGGATCCCGTTCCTTCGGCGTCTCCTCCATCACGACTACGCGGTGACGCCGGGAATCCGCCGCGTCCTTCGCGAGGCGCAGCCCGAGGTCGTGGTCATCACCGGCTGGAGCACGTTCGCCTCGCAGGCCGCGCTCGCCTGGTGCCGAGCGCGGCACGTGCCATATCTGCTACTCGTCTCGAGTCACGACGCGGGACCGCGCTCGGGCTGGCGGCGCATGGTGAAGGGTGCGATCGTGCCGCGGATCGTGCGTGGAGCGGCCGGAGCACTTGTCCTCGGCACGCTGTCGCGCGATTCTCTCGTCGCCCGCGGCGCTCGGCCCGACAGCGTCCGTGTCTTCGCCAACACCGTCGATGTCGAAGCGTGGGGAAGGCGCGCCGACGAGCTGCGCACGAGGCGGTCGGCGCTGCGCCTCGAGCTTGGCGCCGGCGAGGATGACGTCGTCGTCCTGTCGGTCGCTCGGCTCGCACGCGAGAAGGGTCTGGACACGCTCATCCGTGCGGTGGTAGCGGCCGCCGACTCGCGAGTCTTGCTCGCCGTCGTCGGTCACGGGCCCGACGGGCCGGAGCTCGAGCGCCTCGCCACAGAGCTCGGCATTCGGGTGCGCCTTCTCGGAGATGTGCCGTGGGATCAGCTTTCCGAGATGTATGTCGCAGCCGACGTCTTTGCGCTGCTGTCGTCGCGCGAGCCGTGGGGTGTCGTCGTGAACGAGGCCGCTGCGTGCGGATTGCCACTCGTTCTCTCCGACCAGGTCGGTGCCGCCTATGACCTACTCCGCGACGGTGAGAACGGCGCGCTTGTTGCCGTGGGCGATGTCGGCGCCGCGGCTGCGGCGATCCGCCGGCTCGCCGCAGACCCCGCGCTCCGACGAGCCCAGGGCGCCCGTTCGCGCGAGCTGATGGCCGACTGGGGTTACGAGCCGAGCGTCGAGGCTTTCGTCGCTGGGGTGCTGGAGGCGATTGCTTCGCGGTAGAGGCTCTCCTGGAGGTCGGCCACGCGCTCCCACGAGTTGCGCCGTGTCGCTGCGACACCACCGCTCGAGAGCCGCCGGCGGAGATCGCCGTCACCCAGCACGGATTGCACCGCAGCGACGACCGCGTCCTCGGTCGCCGGGATGACGAGCGCCTCGCCCTTCTCGAAGAACGACGCGATTCCACAGCGATCCGAGACCACCACGGGCGTGCCCGCGGCGGCGGCTTCGGCGGCGACGAGACCGAAGCTCTCGCCGTCCGAGGCCAGGACGAAGACGTCGGCCTGGCGGTAGAGGTCGGTCGGCGGGCCGTCGCTCGACCCGAACGAATGAACGCGGCCTGACCGGGACGCCGCCCGCACGAGATCCGCCACGCCGTGTCGGTCGTCGGGCCCGGCGAGTACCACGTGAACCTCGGGCAGTCGTTGCGCGACCGCGAGCAGGTGCTCGATCCCTTTCCCCGCGGCGATTCGTCCGACGTAGAGAACGATCCTGGCATCGGCCGCAAGACCGAGGCTCGCGCGGAGATCGCCGCCGAGCGGAGCGGAAGGGTCGATCGTTTCCGGGAAGCCGTTGCCACGCACCCGCACGCGCGCCGGTGGGACGCCGCAGGCGATGACGTCGTCACGCTCCCGGGCAGACGCACAGACGACGAGCCTCGCCTTGCAGGCGACAGCCCGATACAGCGAGGCATCCAGCGCACCCTTGAGTCGTACCTTGCGCAGCCGGGGACGGAACATCCCGAGTGGCTCGAACACGTACGGAATCCTGCGGCGCCGGCACCACGCGGCCGTGAGCGTCGTGACCGGGTCGCGGAATCCGAAGATGTGGGCGACATCGGGTCGCGGCAGCCGCCGAAGACTCAGCGGCAGCGTCGGCGTGATGCCCATCCAGCGGTAGTGCAGAGGCGTCCCGACGTAGTGGACGGTGGCTCCGTCGACCGTGGCCGTCGACGAGGTCCGTGCGGGACGGTGTTCGAGATCGACCAGTGTCGTCGTCACGATGTCGACTGTGTGCCCGCGCGTGATGAGCCGGCTCACGAGCTCACGCGCGGCGACGACCGGCCCGCCGAACGCCCGTGCGGGCCAGTAGGCGGGGCTCGCGAGCAGGATGCGGAGTGGGCGGCCCGTCACCCCTGGAGACGTTACCGTGCACCGCATGGCCGCGACCAAGACCAGGCTGCTCGTGCTCAACCAGTACTACTGGCCTGGCGTCGAGGCGACCGCCTACCTGCTCTCGCAGCTGTGCGAGGAGCTCGTGAACGAGTTCGAGATCACCGTCGTCACAGGCCATCTGCACGGCCACGACGACCTCCCCGACGAGGAGGTCAGGAACGGCGTCCGCATCGTCCGCGTCCGGTCTACCGCATTCGATCGCACCCGACTGCACCTCCGTGCCGCGAACTACGCATCCTATCTCGGCGATTCGATCCTCAAGGCGCTGCGAGGCCCGCGCCCGGAGATCGTGCTGTGCATGACCGACCCGCCGATTGTCGGAGACATCGGGCTCGTGGTCGCGAGACGCTTTGGCGTTCCGCTGCTCGTGATCAGCCAGGACGTGTTCCCCGAGGTCGCGGTTCGGTTGCAGCGGCTCGAGAACCCGGTCCTCATCGGCGCATTACGCGGTCTCGTTGGTCTTTATCTGCGGCGCGCCGACCGGATCGTGGCGATCGGCGAGACGATGAAGGAGCGGCTGGTGGAGAAGGGCGCGCCGGCCGACCGGGTCGCTGTGATCCCGAACTGGGTCGATACGAAGGCGGTGACGCCGAGGCCGCGCGACAACCCTTGGGCGGCCAAGCACAAGCTCTCGGGCACGTTCGTGGTCATGCACTCGGGGAATGTGGGCCACGCACAGGATCTCGACACGCTCGTTCGCGCGGCGACCTTCCTGCGCGATCTGGACGACCTGCGAATCGTCATCGTCGGATTCGGGGCGCGACATTCCGAGATCGTCGGGCTTGCGGAACGTCTCGACCTCGACGACTCACGCGTGCGGTTTAAACCGTATCAGGCGCGCGACGTGCTCTCCGATTCGCTCTCGGCTGCTCAGATCCACTTCGTCGGGCTCGCGAAGGGCCTGTCCGGGTACGTCGTCCCGAGCCGCCTTTATGGGATCCTCGCCACGGGCCGGCCGGTGATCGTCGGGGCCGACGCCGACAGCGAGACGGCCAGGCTCGTGAACGACGTCGGCTGCGGGATCGTGGTCGCCCCGGGACGACCGGAGCTCGTTGCGGCGGCGATTCGAGATGCGTACGACGGTCGCGTCGATCTCGAGGCCATGGGCGTGCGTGGCCGTGAGTACGTGGTCGCGGAGGCCGATCGCGACGTCGCAGTGGGCCGCTATCGCGCAGTGCTGAGGGACTTGGCCGCGTCCGACCGCATCTAGACTCGAGCGGTGGCCGTCCTGAAAACACTCTTCTGGGGCTCGCTCGGTGCGCTCGCCTGGACGCACATCGGCTACCCGGTCGCCGCCGGTCTCGTTGCCGCCGCCCGCCCGCGGCGGGTCGCGAAGGACGAGGCGTTCGAGCCGACCGTCAGCGTGGTCATTGCCGCTCACGACGAGGAGGGACAGATCGAGCGCCGGCTCGAGAACCTGCTCGCGCTCGACTATCCGGCCGCCAAGCTCGAGATCGTGGTCGCCTCGGATGCGTCGACCGACCGCACCGACGAGCTCGTGCGAGCGGTGGCGGAGCGCGAGCCGCGCGTGCGTCTGCTCGCGTGCGAGCGCGGCGGGAAGGTCGCCGCGCAGCATCGCGCGGTCCGGCAGACGACGGGCGAGGTCGTGGCGTTCTCCGACGCCAACTCGGCGTGGGCGCCGGATGTGCTCAGGCTTCTCACAGCGTCGCTCGCCGACCCGGAGGTCGGCTACGTCTGCGGTCGGCTCGAGCTACGCGACGCGACCGGCGCGAACAAGGAAGGTCTCTACTGGCGCTACGAGCTCTGGCTGCGGCAGCAGGAGTCGCTCGTCCACTCGATCACCGGTGGCAACGGGGCGGTGTACGCGGTGCGGCGTGAGGAGTATGTCGAGGACGACCCGCGCTACGGCCACGATCTCGGCTTCCCCTACCTGATGGTGCAGCACGGCAAGCGAGCCGTGTACGAGCCTGCGGCGGTGGCGGTCGAGAGCGCGTCGAGCGAGCCCGAGGATGAGTACGAGCGGAAGGTGCGAATGGTCGCGCAATCGTGGGGGCATGTTCTCTCCGGCCGCATGTTTCGGCGCACGAATCCGCTCTACATGGTCGAGCTCGTCTCGCACCGACTGCTGCGCTACGGCAGCGGGATCCTCCACATTGCGCTGTTTGCGTCCAACGCGGCGCTCGTCCCGCGCGGCGGCGCCGTATATCGCGCCGCCTTCGCGGGTCAGCTTGCCGCGGCCGGGCTCGTCTACGCGGGCAAGCGCCGTGCGAAAGTGCCGGGCGCAGGGATCGCCTACTACTACTTCCTCGTCACGAAAGCGACGTTCGACGGGCTCGTGCGCTACCTCCGAAGCGGCACGCCTGTGGTGTGGGGCAAGGCGGACGGAACGCGATGAGGCGCGTAGTGGATGTCGTCGTCGCTGGCGCAGGGCTCGTGGCCGCCGGCCCGGTGCTCGCGCTCTCGGCTCTCGCCGTGAAGCTCGAGGATCGCGGCCCCGTCCTCTTCAAGCAGACCCGGGTCGGCAGGGACGGTGTCGACTTCGAGCTACTCAAGCTGCGGACGATGGTCGTCGGCGCCGAGTCCCAGGGGGCGGGTTACGCCGTCGATCGTGGCGATACGCGGATCACCACTGTCGGCCGAGTCCTTCGGAGGACGTCGATCGACGAGTTGCCGCAGCTGTGGAACGTCGTTCGTGGCGAGATGTCGCTGATCGGCCCGCGGCCCACGCTTCGGTACCAGGTCGACCGCTACGACGCGCACCAGAGGCATCGCCTCGATATCCGGCCGGGAATCACCGGCTGGGCGCAGGTCAACGGGCGTGCGACGCTGCCGTGGGCCGAGCGCATCGAGCTCGACGTCTGGTATGTCGAGCACCGCTCGCTGGCCGTCGACCTCAAGATCCTCCTTAAGACGCCGAAGGCGGTTGTTGGCGGGATCTACAAGGGCGCGACAGGCGGGTGGAAATGACCGCGGTCCTCTTCACGTGCGCCGGCCTGCGTGTCGACATCGTCGTCGCGTTCAGCGCAGCCGGCGCGGTCACCGTCGCAGCCGATACCGATCCGCTCGCGCCTGCGCTCCACGTCGCGGATCGCATGGCGCTCGTGCCGCGTAGCAACGACCCAGGGTACGTCGCTGTCCTCGCGGCGCTCGTGCGCGAGCACGACGTCCGGCTCGTCGTCCCGCTCTCCGATGTCGACACGGCGCTGCTCGCGCGCGAAGGCGACGCGCTCGCGCCGGCGCTCGTGCTCGGCCCGAGCGCGGAGGTCGCGGCCGCCATGGCCGACAAGTGGCTCGCGCACCAGCTCTTCGAGGAGCGGGGCATCCCGAGCCCGCTGAGCTGGCTTCCGGGCGATGTGCCCGACGACGCTCGCTATCCGCTTCTCGTGAAAGCGAGGCGAGGATTTGGCTCACGGAACATCTACCGGGCTGAGGATGCGGTCGAGCTCGCCCACCACGTCGCCGCGACACCGGTCGACTCGTTCGTGCAGGAGCAGTGCCAGGGTGAGGAGTTCTCGATCGACGTCCTCTGCGACTTCGAGGGCCGCTGCCTGAACGCGATCCCGCGGACGATGCTCCACTCGAAGGGCGGCGAGTCGATCAAGGGCCGCTCGCTGAGGGACTGGTCGCTGATCGAGCACGGGCGCGGCGTCGCCGAGACGATCGGGATCCGCGGGCCGGCGAATATCCAGTGCTTCAGGGAGCCCGACGGCACCTTGCCGATCACGGATGTGAACACGCGCTTCGGCGGCGGCTTCCCGTTGCCTCTCGCCGCCGGCAGTCGCTTTCCGGAGCTCGCCCTCGCGCTCGCCAACGGCGAGAGGCCAGAGCCGAGGGTGGGAGACTTCCGTGACGGAGTCGTGATGACGCGGTTCTACTCCGACATCTGCCTCGTCGAGCGTGCTGACGGGACATTCGAGAGGCTGACATGAGCTCTAATTCATTTGTCGTCACCGGAGCGGCCGGCTTCATCGGCTCACATCTGGCAGAACGCCTGCTTGCGGAGGGTCACGAGGTCAGCTGCGTCGACTGTTTCACGGACTACTACGACCCGGCGCTGAAGCGCGAGAACGCAGCGGCTCTCGACGTGCGCGAGCTCGACCTCGCCGCTACAGACCTCGATCTGGCCGACGTGGACTGCGTCTTCCACCTTGCCGGCCAGCCGGGGACACGGAGCTTCGGGCCGGTCTTCGCGGACTACCTGCGGCGCAACACCCTTGCTACCCAACGCGTCTTCGAGACAGCGGCGGCATCCCGGGTGAAGGTCGTGTACGCGTCGTCGTCGTCGATCTACGGAGACGCCGAGACCTACCCGACCTCGGAGGCGACCAACCCACGGCCGAACTCGCCGTACGGGATCACGAAGCTCGCCTGCGAGCACCTTGCGGCCGCGTACGGCCGCGGGTTCGGCCTGGACGCGGTCGGCCTCCGCTACTTCACGGTCTACGGGCCGCGGCAGC
>JBBQPW010000094.1:0-8441 GCA_038216845.1 Gaiellales bacterium
CTCTTCGCGCTCGTCTCGCGCCGCTACGAACGCGGCTCGATCATCGTTCACCAGCAACCGCGGCTTCGAGCAGTGGGGGGCGAGATCCTCGGCGACGCCATGGTCGCCGCCGCCCTGATCGACCGGCTCGTCCACCACGCCACCATGATCACCCTCAAAGGCAAAAGCTACCGCCTGCGCGAACGCGGCCTCACCGTCAGGCCCGCCGCTCTGGCTCCGTCGCTCCGCGGCTCCACCTGCGCGGCGGCTAGCGCTGCAAGCCGCAGCGGTGGTGCGCTTTTCGACTGCGCAAACTGGTGCACTTTTCGGCTGCGCTTGACAATTCTGTTGACGTCGCGAAATTGATCGAGCCGCCCGTCTAGAACTCGAATCAGAATGAAGCTTCGCTGTCGGGACGTGATGGGTGCGTGCGATGCAAGGACGCAGGGAGCCTCGATACGAGACGTATCGGGGCGACTGAGGACGCGGCAGCGTGCGTGCACAGCACGTCCCGGCGGCACAAGAGTTCATTTGATTCGAGTTCTTAGGCGGCTCGTCGCGCGCTACGGCATGACGACGTTGTGCAGGTTGTAGAACCCTTGGCGAGCCGGTGGTAGTGCCCCGCTGTCCAAGGCCGGTTGGACGAACGGCATGATCGTTTCGTCCAGGAACCGCTGGGGTCCGCGCCTGGCTCTGCCAGATGTCGAAGATGCGGAAGACGCCCGCGTCCTCGTCGAAACCAGCGCTGTGGCTGACGAGCCCCTCGGGGTCGCCGGACGCTGCAACGTGGTTGCTTACTGCGTCGTAGTTCGCGGTACTGCGATCGTCGCCGGCGATCGGGGCTCCTGAACGAATGCAACGGCCATGTGGCGCCCCTCCTTGGTTGGTCGGCCGGATCGTATGACACTGCGGGTTGTCTCGTGGTTGCCCTCCCGTGACCGAGCGGCTCGCACGGCTCGCGGTCGGTGGCCCGCCAGACCGCGACCGTCGCGCTATTCGACGAGACTGTTGCCCGTCATCTCGGCCGGCTTTGGGATTCCGAGGAGTGCGAGAACGGTCGGGGCCAGGTCGCGCAGCTCACCGCCGTCGCGGAGTTTGCGTGACGCAGCGGTGAGTACGAGCGGCACCGGGTTGGTTGTGTGCGCCGTGTGCGGGCTGACACCGTCGGCCTCCAGCATCTTCTCCGCGTTGCCGTGATCGGCCGTCACGAGGCAGACGCCTCCGGCCGCGGCCGTAGCGGCCACGACGCGTCCGAGCGCGGCGTCGGCGGCTTCGACGGCGGCCACGACCGCCGGGATCGACCCCGTGTGGCCGACCATGTCCGGGTTCGCGAAGTTGACGACTGCGAAGCCGTAGTCGTCGCCGATTGTCTCGCAGAACCGGGCGGCGACCTCGGCCGCAGACATCTGTGGCTTCAGGTCGTAGCTCGGCACGTCGCGTGGGGACGGGACGAGAACGCGCGTCTCCCCCACCCACTCCTGTTCGCGACCGCCGTTGAAGAAGTACGTCACGTGGGCGTATTTCTCCGTCTCGGCGACGTGCAGCTGCCGGACGCCGTGGCGAGACAGCACCTCGGCCAGCGTCTCGGCCACGTGCTGCTCGCCGAACGCCACCGGGCAGTCGAGATCGGCGGCGTACCGCGTCATCGTCGTCAGATCGACGCCGGCATCGAGCAACCGACGTGAGAGCTGGCGGACGCGGTCCGGGCGGAAGTTGAAGAAGATCGCTGCGTCCGCCCCCGGCTTCAACCGGGGCCGGCCGCTAAGGACAATCGGCTCGATGAACTCATCGGTTGCACCGCGGGCGTAGCTCTCGCGGACGGCGTCGACGGCGGTCGCGGCTTCACGCACAGTTCCATTTAGGATCGCACCGAGCGCCAGCTCGGTGCGATCCATTCGCTGGTCTCGATCCATCGCGTAGTAGCGGCCCGAGACGCTCGCGATCCGCTGTGCCGGAAGCTCAGCCAGGTCGCGGACCGCGCTCGTAGGCGAGACGTCGCGGCCGTCGGTGAACGCGTCGATCCACGTGCGCTTGGCCATCCCCTCCTGCGCAGCCAGCTCGAGCAGCGCACGTAGGTGATCGATGTGCGAGTGGACGCCGCCGTACGAGACGAGGCCGAGCAGGTGGACGTCGCCGCCGCGTTCCTTGGCTCGACGAAACGCGCCGAGCAACGCGCTGTTTCGGAGCAGAGAGCCGTCCTCGACAGCCTTGTTCACGCGCATCAGGTCCTGGAACAGGATCCGGCCCGAACCGATCGTCAGGTGACCGACCTCGGAGTTGCCCATCTGCCCGGGAGGTAGCCCGACCGCATCGCCCGAGGCCTCGAGCTGCGTGTGCGGGTACTGGACGCACAGGTCGTCCAAGACGGGCGTCCGCGCGAGCTCGACTGCGTTCCCCGGGCCGGGCGGTGCGAGCCCGAACCCGTCGAGGATGACGAGCGCTACGAGAGGGACGCTGCTGCCCGGCAAATCGCGGTGAAGGAGTCTGGATCCAGGGAGGCGCCGCCCACCAGCGCGCCGTCGACGTCCGGCTGGGAAAGAAGCTCGCTCGCGTTCTCGGGCTTCACCGAGCCGCCGTACAGCACGCGCGTGTCGTGCAGAGACTTGATCAAGGCGTGCGCGACCTGGGCCATTTCGGGTGTCGCGGTCTTCCCCGTTCCGATTGCCCAAACTGGCTCGTAGGCGATCACGAGCCGCTCGTGCCGCGGAATCACGGCAACCTGACGGCGAAGCACAGCCTCGGTCTCGCCGGCCTCGCGCTCTGCCTCCGTTTCGCCGACGCACGCGATCACGCCGAGCCCTGCTGCGAGCGCGGCCTCCGCGCGCAAACGCACCGTGTCGTCGGTCTCGCCGAACAACTGGCGACGCTCGGAATGGCCGACAAGCGCTCCCGCGACGCCGATCTCCACGAGCATCTGCGCGGAGACCTCGCCGGTGAACGCGCCTTCAGCAGCCCAGTGGACGTTCTGCGCGTAGATCGGCCATTCCTCACCGACCGCAGCCTCGAGTGAGACGAACGGTGGGCACAACACGACTTCGACGCCGTCGGGCGCCTCGAATCCGTCGAAGAAGGCCAGCGTCTCGGCAGGGCCTTTGAACATCTTCCAGTTGCCCGCGATCAGCTTCATACGGCTACCTCGGTCGGGATCACGGCGACGCCGGGAAGCACTCGGCCCTCGAGCAGCTCGAGCGAGGCGCCGCCGCCCGTCGAGATCCACGAGATCCGGTCGGCGAGGTCTGCCTCCTGCACCGCACGCACCGAGTCGCCGCCGCCGACGACGGTGTAGCCGTCGACATCCGCGACCGCCTCGGCGACTGCCGTCGTGCCGGCGGCGAAGCTGAGCCATTCGAAGACTCCCATCGGCCCGTTCCAGAACACCGTTTTCGCTCCCCGCACGATCGCACCGAAACACTCGCGGGTCTCAGGCCCGATGTCGAGGCCGAGCCAGCCCTCGGGGACCGCGTCGTACGACGTGACCCGTGTCTCGGCGTCGGCGGCAAACGATGCAGCGGCAACGACGTCGACCGGCAGCTCGACAGGAAACGACAACGGGTTCTCGTCGCGGAGCTGCTCGGCCATCTTGCCGCCGACGAGCACCGTGTCGGCGCGGTCGCCGAGATGCTGAAGAACACCGAGCTTGTCGTCGACCTTCGCGCCGCCGGCAACGAGGACGAAGGGGCGCTCGACATCGCCGAGCAACTTCCCGAGGTGTGCGAGCTCGTCGAGCAGCAGGAGGCCGGCATACGCAGGGAGAAGGTGCGCGACGGCCTCGGTCGACGAATGGGCGCGGTGCACCGAGCCGAATGCGTCGTTCACGTAGAGGTCACGGCCGGCGGCGAGTTCGCGCGCATAACCCTCGTCGTTGCTCGTCTCGCCGGGCTCGAAGCGCGTGTTGTCGAGGACGTGCACCCGCTCGTCGGGCACAAGCTCCCGCAGGCGCGCTGCGACCGGGGTCATCGCGTACTTCGCCCGATCCTCGTCCGTCTTCGGACGACCGAGGTGCGAGCAGACCGCGACATCGGCCGCACCTCTCGCCAGCAGCAGCTGCAGCGTCGGCACCGCGGCACGGATCCGCGTGTCGTCGGCGACGCGGCCGTCCTCGAGCGGAACGTTGAGGTCGGCGCGGACGAGAACCCGCTTGCCGGCGACGTCCGCCGTCTCGATCGAGCGCGGAAGCCTCACGGGAGCAGGCGGCCGACCAGATCGACCAGCCGGCACGAGTAGCCCCACTCGTTGTCGTACCAGCCGAACACCTTCGCAGTGCGGCCGTGTGCCATCGTCAGCTTGCTGTCGAAGATGCACGAATACGCCGAGCCTCTGATGTCGGTCGAGACCAGAGGGTCCGTGGAGTACTCGAGAAGCCCCGTGAGCGATCCTGCAGCTGCCGCGCGGAACGCGCCGTTGATCTCGTCCACCGTGACCTCGCGGCCCAGTGTCACGACGAGGTCGGTGATGGAGCCCGTCGAGATCGGGGCGCGCACGGAAATGCCGTCGACCTTCCCTTTCAGCTCCGGCATGACGACGCCGATCGCCTTCGCGGCGCCGGTCGAGGTCGGGATCAGGTTGACGGCGGCCGCCCGCGCTCGTCGTAGGTCGCTGTGCGGCAGGTCGAGAATCTGCTGGTCGTTCGTGTACGCGTGAATCGTCGTCATGAAGCCCGATTCGACACCCGCCAGCCCGTGCAGCACCTTCGCCATCGGCGCAACACAGTTCGTGGTGCACGATGCATTCGAGACGATGTGATGCGCGGCTGGGTCGTAGTAGTCGTCATTGACGCCGAGCACGACCGTGAAGTCCGGGTCCGTCGCAGGTGCCGAGATGATCACCTTCTTGGCACCGGCGTCGAGGTGCTTCTGCGCGCCCTCGCGGCTCGTGAAGAAACCGGTCGACTCGAGCACCACATCGACGCCGAGATCGCTCCACGGCAGGGCGGCGGGATCGCGTTCCGAGAGGACGCGCATCTCCTGGCCGGCGGCGGAGATCGTCCCGTCGCGCAACTCGACCGGCTCCGGGAACGGCCCCATATTCGAGTCGTACTTGAGGAGGTGCGCCATCGTGGCCGCGTCGCCGAGATCGTTGATTGCCACGATGTCGATCTGCGCGCCGCGCGCGTGCTGTGCGCGGAAGAAGTTCCGTCCGATACGGCCGAAGCCGTTGATCCCCACCCGGAGTGCCATGGTCAGTTCTCGCTTCCGTCTCGATTGGCTCTGACCGGCGAGTCTAGATGGTTGATGCCACGGGATCGTCCGTTCCGGGGCGCGAGTTGGGTGTTCTGGGGTGCGGGGTGGGCTCGTCGATGCCGGAGGCATCGGTGAAACCGCACCGACGCGAAGCGGACGCCCTGCTGATCGTCGCCGCGCGACGATCAGCAGGGCGGGAGCGTCCCAGGACGACCAGATCGCGCAGCCGGGCGGGCGAGACCGTGGCATCAATCATCTAGTGGCCGTCAGTCGGCCACGAGTGCGATCAATCGCCGCAGCCGGCGGTGCATTCCCGCCTTCGTGGCCGGCGGCTCGGCCTTTGCTGCAAGCTCGGCAAGCGGGAGCGACGGGAATCGCAGACGCAGCTCACCCGCCTCGCGCAGCCGATGGTCGAGGCTCTCCAGCGTGCCGTCCGCCCGCAGGAGCCGCGCGGCTTCGAGCTGCTCCTGTGCCGCCCGGGTTATGCGTACGAGATTCGCGTGATCGGCATTTGCAAGCCTGTTCGCTTGCGACCTGGCGTCTGCCAGCACGGCGCGTTCTTCCAAGGCAAGGACCGCGTCGACAGCGCCGGCCGAGCCGAGCACCGCCTCGATCGCCTCCCAGCTTTTGGCATACGAAAGCGCGTATCCGGGTCGTTCGGCGACGGTCAACTCGATTCCCTCGGCCCTCGCGGTCTCTCGAAGGAACTCGGCGCCGTCGCGTGATGCGGTCCGCAACTCGAGATGCGGCGACCGAGGAAGGGACAGTGAGCCACCGGCCAGGAAGGCTCCACGCAGATAGGCGCCGCGACAGCATGCACGGCGGATGAGGCGCTTCGGCGGGCGGGCGAGCGGCCCATGGTGCCGATCGAGGACACCCGCCGCGAAGAACGTCTCGAGCGCGGATGCCCCTCCTTCGACGTGCAGTTGGAATCGCGTCGTTCGGTCGAAGGCGTGCCGTTCGTAGGTTCGGATCTCCGAGTCGATGCCGAGCGCCCGCAGCAGAGCGAACGAGCGACGCGCAACCGACGATGTCGCGACGTCGAGGTGCAGTGTCACCTCGCCGCGGCCGCGGAGGTGAAGGTTTCCCGCGGCGTGGAACAGGGCAGACAGCTCGGCGAGCCTGTCGCATCGCCGGAACGGGGCGATTGCCGCCAGCTCGGCTCGAACGTCGGCCGCAAACGTGGTCGTGGAGTCGGTCACAGCTCGACGCCCTCCAACGCAAGCAGACGCCTTTTCAGACCGATCCCGGACTCGCCATACCCGCCGATTCCCGCGGCGCCCACGACACGGTGGCATGGCATGACGAGGGAAAACCGGTTCTGCGCGCAGAAGGATCCGGCAGCGCGAGCAGCCCCCGGGCGGCCCGCGAGAGCAGCCAACTCGCCGTAGCTCACGATCTCGCCCCACGGCACCGCGAGCAGCGCGTTCGCGAGCTCGGCTTGAAACGGCGTGCACCACGACAGGTCGATCGGGACGTCGCCGTAGGTCGTCCGCACGCCTGCGAGCTGCCGTCGAACGCGGCCGACGAAATCCGACACGAAGTCGGCACAGACAGGTACGCGATCGTCGGCTAGCGTGACCTCAGGGGGGCTCGTTCCCCCCTTGGGGGTGGTTGGGGAGAGAACGAGGATGCTTGGGGGGAGCGCGCGGGCCGAGGGATCGACCGCCAGCGGCCGGCTCAGACTCGGGACGTCGTGCGCGAGCAGCCGGCCATCGTCGACGGTGAGCTCGCCGACGCCCCAGCTGTCGACCTCGTACGTGTACCGCTGGACTCCCTCACGCAGCACGTCCACCTACCCGACAATACAATCGCGCCGGTGAGCGCCCCCGGCATCTTCCGACCACCGGCTCCCGTGAACGAGCCGGTTCTCGGCTACTCCCCCGGGTCACCAGAGCGGGCCGCGCTGCGAGCGCGACTCGAGCAGATGACGGCGGAGCGTCTGCACATCTCGCTCGTGATCGGTGGTGAGCGGGTCGAGACTGGAGCGTCCTTCGAAGCGGTCATGCCGCACAAGCGGGATCACGTCCTGGCCGATGTCGCGAAGGGCGATGCCTCCCATGTCGAGCAGGCGATCGCCGCGGCCCGGGCCGCGCACCCGGCGTGGTCGCGCACCCCGTGGCACGAGCGCGCAGCGATCTTCCTCCGCGCCGCCGAGCTGCTCGCAGGCCCATGGCGCTCGACGCTCAACGCCGCGACAATGCTCAACCAGTCGAAGACGGCACATCAGGCCGAGATCGATGCCGCCTGCGAGACCATCGACTTCCTCCGTTTCAACGTCGACTACCTCGTCCGCATCTACGGCGAGCAGCCGATCTCGTCGCCCGGCGTATGGAACCGGATGGAGTACCGGCCGCTGGAAGGGTTCGTGTTCGCCGTCAGCCCGTTCAACTTCACTGCGATCGGCGCGAACCTGACCACATCTCCCGCGCTCCTCGGCAACACGATCGTATGGAAGCCGGCATCGACAGCGGCCGTATCCGCCTGGTACACGATGCGTCTCCTCGAGGAGGCCGGCCTGCCTCCGGGGGTGATCAACCTCGTCTACGGCTCGGGAGCCGAGATCGGCGGCGCCGCGCTTGCCAGCCCCGAGCTCGCGGGAGTGCATTTCACCGGCTCGACACCCGTCTTCCAGAGCATGTGGACGACCGTCGGCGACAATATCGCGCGCTATCGCAACTATCCGCGGCTCGTCGGCGAGACCGGCGGCAAGGACTTCATCCTCGCCCACCCCTCCGCCGACGCGGACACCGTTGCGACCGCGATCGTTCGCGGTTCCTTCGAGTACCAGGGTCAGAAGTGCTCCGCGTCGTCGCGTCTCTACATCCCCTCGAACCTATGGCCGGAGGTGCGCGAGCGGCTCCAGGCGGATGTCGCGACGATCTCGGTCGGCGACGTTTCCGACTTCTCGAACTTCATGGGAGCCGTCATCGACGGCTCTTCGTTCCAGACGCAGGCCAACGCGATCGACGAGGCAAAGGCAGCCGGCGCCGAGATCGTCGCCGGCGGCGGCGTCGACGACTCGGAGGGCTGGTTCGTCGAGCCAACCGTGATCAAGACCGACGATCCCGGGTTCCGGCTCCTCCGCGACGAGCTGTTCGGCCCCGTCGTCACTGCGTACGTCTACGACGAACGGCGCTGGGATGAGACGCTCCGCCTCGTCGACGAGACCGCGCCGTATGCACTCACAGGCGCCGTCTTCTCGAATGACCGGTACGCGATCGAGCAAGCGCACCAGGAACTCTCGTACGCGGCCGGCAACTTCTACGTCAACGACAAGCC
>JBBQPW010000095.1:0-8343 GCA_038216845.1 Gaiellales bacterium
GACCAGAAGAGGTCAGCGACGAAGCGGTTGCGCGGCGGATCGCCCGTCATCACGATCGCCGTGCAGCCGAGCCGCTCCGCTTCGCCGACGATGCGCTTGGTCGCCTTCCGGGTACCGAGGATGTTGCCGTCGGCCTTCACACCTCGCTGCTCGAGGAGCTTGATCGCTGTCGCGACGACGTCCCGCTGCTCCTGCCACTCCATGTGATTCGGCCGCAGCCACGGTGACGGGAGGCCGAACGCGACGCCGTGGACGCGCGCAACGGCGAACACATGGACCGGCGCACCGTCGGCCTTCGCGAGGTCGGCTGCACGAGTGACGGCAGCCTTCGAGATCGCCCGTCCCTCAGTCGCAAGCAGGACGCCGCCGTCCGGCGCGGTGATGGTTCGTCCCTTCAGGCGTCGACGGCGTGGCACAGGCTAGGAGCGGGACGCCGACCTCGAGCCGGCGCCCCGCCAGGTCGTTCTACTTCCCGTGACTCGGAAGGGCCGAAGGCGCGGGAGCCGACTCCTTCTTGTCCTCGACGTTCTTCCGGTACCAGTAGAGCGGCAGATACGAGAGCAGCGTCCCGATCCCGAGGAAGTAGTAGACGAGCGTGTTCTTCCCGGCGAGCGAGCACGAGCACGCCGCATAGACTGGCCCGCCGTAGAAGTAGATCACCGCGTAGAAAGCGGCGAGGATCAGCGCGACGTACTTCATGAACTCGGGCAGCTTGAACGGGCGCCGCACGTTCGGGCGATCCTTCCGGAGCAGGTAATAGCCGACGAGCACCGGCAGGAACGAGGCAAGGTAGCCGACGTTCGAGAACGTGTAGATCTCGACGGCGCCGCCCATGAAGACGACGGCGATCATCACGACGACGTTGAACATCATCGACTTGTCGGGCACCCCGTGCTTGTTCTGGTGCTGGAAGAACCGTGGGAACTGCCCGTCGACCGACATCTGATGGAGTGCACGGGCGGTGCCGGTAATAGCGTTCAACGCCGAGAGCACGAGCGCAACGATGAGCATGATCGCGACCAGCCAGTCGATCACGCTGGCCCCGCTGCCGAAGATCTTGTCGGCGAAGTTGACGAAGATCGTCTTCGGGTCGGCCGACCGGGCGCCGGAGCCGAGAACGAGGATGAACGAGATCGGCAGCAGCGTGTAGATGAAGACGCCGTAGCCACCCTCGAGGTTCATCGCGATCTTGGCGTCTCGCTCGGGATCCTTGCACTCGCCGATGTAACAGGCGGCGGCCTCCATCGCGATCACGTTCCAGGTGAGCAGGAAGGCGAACGCGAGGTAGATCGTGAGCCACCCGTGCCCGAAGAGCGGCGTGAAGAACGCTGTTCCGTCGGCCTGCTTGAAGCCGGAGAGGTTCGAGCTGTGCGCCACCGACGGGTGGAAGATCCAGGCTATTGCGAGGAACGTCAGCGGGATCATCGAGAGCAGCCCGAGCACAGTCGCGAAGAGCGCACCGAAGCGGATCCCGAGATAGGCCGGGATGAAGAGGAGCAGCAAGCCGACGATCGAGATGGCCAGTGTCCACCACGCGATCGGCGTGTTGATGGGTGTGAAGCCCTTTTGCGACAGTTTGAACTTGTCGACGATGTAGAACGAGGCGAGGATCATGTTCAGCGGCCCGACCGGGAACCACCCGAGCCAGTACGCCCACGCCGTGAACCCGTTCACGTGCTCCGCGAAGCGCGGCCAGCGCGTCTTGAAGGCGGGGTACGCATAGGACGGTGAGCCGCCTGTGCGCTCGGGCATCATCGCCGAGAGCTCCGCGAGGAAGAGGCAGAGCAGCCAGCCCGACAGCGTGATGATCACGATGCTCGGGATCGACGCGGCGCCTACCTGCGTCACCATCACCGGCGCGATTCCCGTGACGAGAATCGTCCCGGCCAGGCCGATCACGAATGCGCCCCACCAGTTGGTCTCCTGCGGCAGGCCACCGCCCGCATAGTCGAGCTCGTCGTGGCTGTCAGACATTCCCGCCTCCCTTGAAAACGCGCTGGACAACGCGCAATCGATGATGTGTCAAGGGGAACTTGACAGGTCGCGGCAACCGTGACAAGGGCTTCCGTACGCCTCTGCGACAATCGGCGTCTCGCGTGGACGAGATCGCCACTTTTCTGAGACGCCATCCGCCGTTCAGCGGGCTCGACGACGCCGACCTCGCGCGCGTGGTTGCAGCCGTCGAGGTGCGGGACATGCCTGCCGGAACGGTCGTTCTCGTGGAGGACGGCCCCCCGTCGACCGCCTTCTGGGTGACGCGCGACGGCTCGATGGAGCTCGTCCACGAGGATGCGGTGATCGACGTGCTCGAGCCGGGGGAAGGGTTCGGTCACCCGTCGCTCCTCAGCGGACTCGCCCCGAGCTTCACGGTGCGCGCGCACGAGGACTCGGTCTGCTACCTGATCCCGCGCGAGGAGGCGCTCCGCGTGCTCGGACGGCCCGAGGGCGCGGGCTTCGTCGCTCGGTCGTTGCGCGAACGGCTCGTCCGTGCCGGTCACACCGTGCACGGGCTGCCGGAGCTCGCGACGGTGCACATCGGCGAGCTCGTTCCCGGGCCGCCTGTGTACTGCGAGCCGGGGATCGCGATCTCGCGAGCGGCCGAGATCATGACGCGCAGCGGCTCGAGCGCAGTCCTCATCCGCAGCGGCGAGTTGCAGATAGTGACGGACGCCGATATCCGCGCCAAGGCCGTGGGCGGCCCGATCTCGCCGCAGAACCCGGTGCTGCGCATCGCCGAGCCGGCGATCGTCGTCGAGCCGCGGCGACTCGCGGTGGACGCGATCGTCGAGATGCTCGATCACGACGTCGACCACATTGTTGTCGCCGACGGCGGCGAGGTGCTCGGGATCGTCTCCGCCTCGGATCTGATGGGGCTCCAGACGCGGAGCCCGTTCGCGCTTCGCCATTCGATCCTGCACGCGCGCGACGAGGACGAGCTAGTGGCTGTGTCGCGACGGCTCGGCGGCCTGTTCCTCGCGCTGCTCCACGCCGGGGTCTCGCCGGCCGACGTCGGCAGAGTGCTGACGCTGCAGTACGACGCACTGACGACGCGCCTCCTGGATTTCGCGATCGAACGGCACGGGCCCGCGCCCGCTCCGTGGGCCTGGCTCGCGCTCGGCAGCTCGGCGCGGCGCGAGCTCACGCTCGGGTCGGATCAGGAGAACGCGCTCGCCTACGCTGAGACCGGCGACCGAGGTGTCGATACCGCGTTCGAGTCGATCGCGGCCGACGTGTGCGCCGGCCTCGTCCTGTGCGGGTTCGTCGCCGACGCGAACGGCGTGCTGGCGAGCGCGAAGCTCTGGCGCATGTCGCTCCCTGCGTGGGAGAAGACCATCGCATCGTGCTTCACCTCGCCGGATCGGTCACATCTGATCCGTGCGACCGTGGCGCTCGACTTTCGCCAGCTGGCCGGCGGCTTGGAGGTCGTGGAGCCACTCGTCGCGATCCTGCGCGACGGTCATCGCTATCCCGACTTCATCCGACGGCTCGCGCGGACGGCGACCGACTTCAAGCCGCCGCTGGGCTTCCGGGGCGCATTCGCGACCGCGCGCTCGAAGGGCGCACCACCGGGAACGGTCGACGTCAAGCGGGGTGGCATGCTGCCGATCGTCAACCTCGCGCGGTTTCACGCGCTCGCGAATGGGGTCACGATCTCCGCAACGCTTGACCGGCTCGTCGCCGTCGAGGAGCTCGGGAGGCTCCCGAGCGAGGAGGCAACGGCGTTGCGCGAGGCATTCGTCTGCGTGTGGCGGGTGCGACTCGAGCATCACGCAGCGCGGATCGCGCTGGGTAGCAGTAGCGGCGAGGTGGACAACCACGTCGACCCGAGCGCGCTGCCCCCGCTCGAGCGTGAGGAGTTGCGAGAAGCCTTCCGCGCGATCGTGCGCGCGCAGAAGCGGCTCGACGTCTATGTCCCGAGCGGGATCTGACCCGCTGGACGCTGTGGACAAATCGTCACACTTCTGGCACGAAAATCGCTTGACACAAAACGGTGTCTGACCCCGTTTGAGGGCGACTGGCCGGCGCGGACGTGCTTGGTGGAGCCAGGCTAAAACAGCCCGACGGTGTTGCCGTGCTCGTCGACGTCGATCGTGAACGCTGCCGGCGCTGCACCCAAGCCGGGCATCTGGAGCATGTCGCCGCAGAGCGGTACGAGCATCCCGGCGCCGCTGTAGGCGCGGATGTCGCGGATCGGCACCGTGAACCCGATGGGGCGGTTTCGCATCGTCGGGTCGTGCGACAGCGAAAGATGCGTCTTGGCCATGCAGATCGGCAGGTGGGCGATCCCCTGCTTCTCGAACCTGGCGATCGCCTCGTGCGCCGCCGGCGCGAGATCGACTCCGTCGGCGCCGTACACAGTCTTCGCGATCCTCTCGATCTTCACGGCGATCGACTCGTCGTCCCTGTACAGCATCTTGAACTCGGATGGCGCGTCGGCTGCTGCTGCAACGACCTCCGCCAGCTCGACCGTCCCCTCCCCGCCCTGGCCAAAGCCGTTGTGAATCGCCGCGCCGAACGCTCCTGCGGCAATTGAGCCCTCCTTGATCAGCTCGAGCAGCTCCGGCTCGTCGTCAGGACGCGTGTTGATCGCGACAACGGGCTGGATCCCGAAGGCGCGCACGTTCTCGATGTGCTTCGCCAGGTTCGCCATCCCGGCCTCGACCTCGGAACGCATCTGCGCCATCTCGGTCTTCTCGCGCCAGTCGCCCCCGCCGTGGTGGCGCAGCGCGCGTACGGTCGCGACGACGACCACGACGTGCGGACGCAGTCCACCGACGCGACAGACGATGTCCATGAACTTCTCCATCCCGAGGTCGGCAGCGAACCCGGACTCCGTGATGAGGAACTCGCCGAGCTTGAGGCCGATCCGGTCGGCGATGATCGAGTTGTTGCCGTGCGCGATGTTTGCGAACGGACCCGCGTGCATCAGGCACAGCTGGCCTTCGAGCGTCTGGACGATGTTCGGCTTGATCGCGTCCTTCAGCAGCACCGCCATCGCACCGGCCGCTTGGACTTGCTCCGCGGTCACGGGGTCGCCGGCCGCCGTGTAGCCGACGGTGATCGCGCCGAGCTTCCGCCTCAAGTCGGCCAGGTCGGTCGCGAGCGCGAGGATCGCCATCACCTCGCTGGCAGCCGTGATGTCGAACCCCGACTCCGCCGGAAGCCCGTTCTTGTGCCCACCGAGCCCGGTCACGATCTGCCGCAGAGAGCGGTCGGTGACGTCGATCGCGCGCCGCCAGGTCACCGTCTGGATCGCCGGCTCGTGGCCGTGGAAGCGATGAGCATCGACGAGCGCCGACAGCAGGTTGTTGGCGGCCGTAATCGCGTGCATGTCCCCGGTGAAGTGGAGGTTGATGTCCTCCATCGGGACGACCTGCGCGTAGCCGCCGCCGGCCGCGCCGCCCTTCACGCCGAACACCGGGCCGAGCGAGGGCTCGCGCAGCGCCAACACCGCGCGCCGCCCGATCTTCCCGAGACCCTGCGTGAGCGAGACCGAGGTCGTGGTCTTTCCTTCGCCAGGTGGTGTCGGGGTGATGGCAGTGACGTTGATCAGCTTCGCGTCGGGCCGATCGGCGAGCCGCTCGAGGATCGAGAGATCGACCTTTGCCTTGTACCGGCCGTACAGCTCGAGCTCGTCGGGCAGGATGCCCGCGTCGGCGGCGACGTCGGCGATCGGTCGCATGACGGCGGCCTGGGCGATCTCGAGACTGCTCATCGGGTGCGGTACTCCTCGGCTCGGGTTGGGCTAGTGGCTCACGGCCGCGGCTGCGGCTTCGGAGACCAGCGTGTCGGTGTAGAAGCGATCGAGCTTGAACGGCTCGATCAGTACGGGCGTCTTGCCCTTCGCGATCAGCTCGGCGAGCGTGACGCCCACGATCGGCGCCGCCTTGAAGCCATACGTACCCCAACCGCAGTCGACGAGGAAGCCGTCGAGCTCGGTAAGGCCCATGATCGGGCTGTAGTCCGGGCTCATGTCGCAGAGGCCCGTCCAGTGGCGCAGGATCTTCGTCGCGTGCAGCTGCGGGAAGAGCTCGAGGATGTGGCGGCTGGCGTACTCGATGAACGGGAAGGTGCCCTTGTTCGAGTACGTCGGATACGGCTCCACCTCGGCGCCGATCAGGAACTCGCCGCGGTCGGTCTGCGAGCAGTAGATGTGCATCTGCGCCGAGACGATGATCTTGTCCAGGAACGGCTTAACCGGCTCGGTGACGAATGCTTGAAGAATGCTCCCGGTGATCGGCAGCGGCACACCGGCCATCTTCGCGACGATGCTCGACCAGCCGGCCGTCGCGCTGACGACGACGCCGCACGAGACGTCGCCCTTGTTCGTCCTCACCCCGTGCACGCGACCGTTCTCGATGTCAAAACCCGTCACCTCGACGCCCTGGTGGATCTCGATCCCGGCACGCGTCACCTGCTTGGCGAAGCCCCACACCACGGCGTCGTGGCGGATGATTCCGCCCGGCGGGTGGTAGAGCGCGCCCTGGATCGGCCAGGTCACATCGGTGCCGATGTTGATCTGTGGGCACAGCTTTTTGACCTCGGCCGCGTCGATCACGTACGAGTCGATGCCGAGCAGCTTGTTCACCTCGGCACGTTCTTGCTGGACTACGAGTGAGCGGTCGGAGTGCGCAAGCGTGAAGTGCCCGTGCTGCGAGAACATCAGGTTGAAGTCGAGCTCCCCGGAGAGCCTCTCGTAGAGCTCGACACTCTGCTTGTAGAACGCGGCGCCTTCGGGCGTGCGGTAGTTGGCGCGGATGATCGTCGTGTTGCGGCCGGCCGCGCCGGCGCCGATGTAGCTCTTCTCGAGGATCGCCACGTTCGTGATCCCGTGGTGCGTCGCGAGGTAGTACGCCGTCGCGAGGCCGTGCGAGCCGCCGCCGATGATCACCACGTCGTAGTGGCGCTTCAGCTCGTCGGGGCGCCTCAGGATCTTCTTCTTGAGGAAGATGTCCTTCAGAGCGCATCAACCCCGACGGGCCCGCCGCCGAGCGCAGAAGCGCGGTCGACCGCGACCTCCCACACGTACTGGCCGTACTCCTGCGCGCAGATGATCCAGTAACCGGGTCCCCAGCGTCCAGTGCTCTGCTCCAGAACGTGCCCCTGAACGTGGGCGATCTCGCCGCCCGTCGGGAAGTGGTGCAGGTGCGTCATCCGCCGCAGTACGGTCGCCGCTTCGGGACCGGCGAGCGCGATGATCGAATAGGCACCGGTGACGTCGAGCGAGAAGCGATCGCCGACCTGCTCGCGGACCGAGGCGGCCGCCTCCGGATCGCAGAGCAAGAGCGCACGGCGGGGCGAGAGCCGGTACCAGACGACCTTGTGACGATCCGTCACAAGGTCGGGGGTCGGGTCGGCCGGGCGGATCTCGAGCTTCGTCAGATGAGAGAGATCGGCGACGCCGACGGCGGCGAGATGCTCTTTCTCGCCCGGGATAGACACCGGAACCTCCCAGCCGTCGCGCGTCTCGAACCGCGCACCGAGATCGCGCTGGGATCGGCCGATGGCGGAGATGGCAACCGCGCCCTCTGTTGCCGCGCCGACGGAGAGGAAGTCGAGTGCGCTCACGACTTCACCTTCGCGCCTTCGGGGTCGTAGAACGCACCGAGACGCACGATCATCGGTCTTGCCTTCCCGTCGACCTGGACGTCGAAGCGCCCTCCATCGACCGCGAGGTCGGTCGGGACGATCGCCAGACCGATCACCTTCCCGAGCTCGTCGCTCTGGCGAACGCTCGTCACGCGACCCGACGAGCGGCCGTCGACGACGACTTGCCCGCCCTCGACCGGCATCGCGCCGGTCGGGCTCTCGAAGCCGACGAGCATCCAGTCGAGACCTCGATCCGAGACCTGCTGCGGCGCCCACTTGCCGACCCAGTCGAACTCCTTGTCGTTCTTGACGAGCCACGGCATCGCTGCCTCGAGCAGGTTCGACTCCGAGTCCGTGTCCTGGCCGATGATCACATGACCCTTCTCGAGACGCAGAATCCGTTGCGGATCGAGCCCGAACGGCTTGGGATCGAGATCAGCACCCTTCGACATGATCGTGTTCCAGACGTGCTCGGCGAGCGGGCTCGGGAAGTGGAGCTCGTAGCCGAGCTCGCCGACGAAGCCGATCCGCAACGCCAGGGTCGGCACACCGGCAACGCGGACGTGCTTGGCGTCGAGGTAGGCGAAGCCCTCAACCGAGAAGTCGCCGTCCGAGACCCGCTCCATCGCGGCACGAGCATTCGGCCCCGCAACGTTGACGGCGGCGAGCGAACCCGTCACGTTCGCGAACCGAACGTTCATGAACCAGACGGCGTTCCACCAGGTGAACCACTGATAGACACCGTCGGCGCCG
>JBBQPW010000096.1:0-8298 GCA_038216845.1 Gaiellales bacterium
GAGGAAGGCCCGGCGCTCGGCTTCCATCGCGCCGGCCGCTGGGACGAGGTGCTCGAGATCCACGAGTGCCTGCTGACGACCGAGCTTGGAAACGCGATCCGCACGGCCGTTCAGGGCTGGGCGCGCGAGGAGAATCTCGTCGCCTATGACCAGGCCACGCAGACGGGATACCTGCGCCATCTCGTCGTCCGCGAAGGACGGAACACCGGTCAGGCGCTCGTCATGCTCGTCACCGGACCGAAGGAGCGCTTCGACGGCGGTTACCTCGTCGACGTGCTCCGTCGCTTCCCGCAGGTGCGCTCGATCCACTGGGCGGTGAACGACACGCCCGCCGAGGTGACGAATCTGCCGTCGAAGCTGCTCTGGGGCGAGGTCGCCATCGAGGAGGAGCTGCTTGGCCTCCGTTTCCGGGTTCGGCCGAACGCGTTCCTCCAGACGAACACCGAGATGGCGGAGCAGCTCTATGCGACAGCTCGTGAGTTCGCCGCGCTCACCGGCGTGGAAACGGTATATGACCTGTATTGCGGGACGGGCACTATCGGCCTAGCACTCGCTTCCGGGGCGCTCACGGTCTGGGGCGTGGAGATCTCGGAGGAGGCCGTCGCCTGTGCGATCGAGAACGCCGAGCTGAACGGGATCGCGAACGCGGCGTTCTTCGCTGGAAATGTCGGGCAGTCGATCGAGGAGCTGCGGGAGCGCGCGGGTCAGCCGGACGTCGTCGTGGTCGACCCGCCGCGAGCCGGCCTCGCCGGGAAAGCGCTGCGGCGAACCGGTGCGCTCGAGGCTCCGAGGATCGTCTACGTCTCGTGCAACCCGACCACGCTAGCCTCCGACCTCGCCGTGCTTCGCGACGAGTACGGCTATGAGCTCGTGCGCTGTCGGCCGGTCGACATGTTCCCGCACACGCCGCACATCGAGTCGGTCAGCCTGCTCGAGCGGGGCTGACGCGCCAGTCGCGCCAACGGCGCCACAGGAGGTCGGCGTTCGGGATCAGGAAGCCGAGCGAGATCGCCGGTAGCGCGGGCAAACCGCCGAGATCGAACGCCGAAGTCAGCGCGAGCGTAGTCCCGAGAAGCGCGGTCGTCGCGACCCACGTCCAGCCGACGCGGAGGTGGAAA
This sequence comes from Gaiellales bacterium, assembly GCA_038216845.1. Classification (GTDB taxonomy): domain Bacteria; phylum Actinomycetota; class Thermoleophilia; order Gaiellales; family Gaiellaceae; genus Gaiella. The sequence continues at coordinate 1,119 of JBBQPW010000096.1, forward strand.
CGTTGCGCGGTCGCGAGGAAGAGCGCGAAGAAGAGAATGTCGGGTGGCCCGAGGTTGGCCGAACCTTCCTCGCCCGGGATCCGAAAGGCGATCGAGATACGGTCGAAGAGGCCGGGGTGCTGCGTGACGACGACCTTCGTCGGGCCGCGCCATACCGAGAACGCATCGATCCACGGAATCACGGCGGCAACGAGCACCACCCACGACAGCTCCTGGAAGAGCTCGAGGAAGACGAAGCCGAGTAGCCCGTAGGTGACGACCTTCGCGACGTTGAAGGCCGATCCCGCGCCCGCGATCTCCAGCACAATTGCGAGGACGCCGACGGCGAGGCCGGTGGGGAGCACACCTCGGGCTCTCGCCGTGGGCAGCGCCAGCCACAGAATCGCCAAAGTCGTCGGGATCAGGACGACTGCGACAAACGCGACATCCCATCCCTCGGACAGCGCCGGCAGCCGACCGGCGCCCGCCTCATAGAGGACAACCGCAGCAAGGAGTGCGCCGAGCGCAACGGCTCGGCGCCGACTCAGTAGGGCGGGAGCTCTGCCCACCACGGGCCGAGCGCCTTGAACGCGTTCCAGAAGCTCGTCTTCGTGCTCTGCTCGTCGAGGGAGGCGTCGATGTCGGGCGTCAGCAGAGCCTCGATCGTCGGCGTGAAGCGCCGGATTCCCTCGACTGTCGCCGCGAGCGGTTCGGAAAGCGGGAACGCGAGCTCGTTCACGAACTCGGCCGAGCGCTCACCCATGACCACCAGCAGCTTCGGCTGAACGATGTGCAACTCGCGGGCCAGCCAGGCGCGTGCCTCCTCAGGGTCCTCGGTGCCGAACTTGAGGCAGTTCGTGCCGTACACGGCGAGCGGGTCGACGCTCAAGCGCTGCAGCGACTTGAGCAGCGCCTGGCCGGTGCGTCCGAAGAACGCGACCCCCTCCTGGATCTCTGCCCGCTGCGGCGACCACTTGAGCAGGAAGATGTCGGCGAGCGGGTGACCAGAGCCGAGGACAGGGATGTGCAACTCGTCGCCGTGGCTCGCGAGCTCGTCACCGAGCGCGTTTACCTCGGCGATCGCTTTCTCGAGATACCGGTCGGAGATCTCGTCAGTCGACACAGAGGAGCTCGCGTCTCGCGTCACGTCCGTCAGATGCGGTCGCGGCGCGCGCCCGTGGCTGGAGTGGGCCATGCGCTGTCCTGTTCGCCGCCGGTCGCCCTCTTCCTCACTCCACCTCCCGGTCACGGGTCTAGTAGGCCCAACGGAACCATTCTGAGGCGGGCTCGTAGTCGCGGGAGCCGAGTGTCGAACGGAGGCGCTGGTTTGCGCGTCCATGCCGGGACAATCGAGAGCACAGCGCCGCGGGTCTCGAGCCACTCCTCGATCTCGTCGATGAGGTCCGGCTCGTTCAGCCGGAGTACGACCCCGACCGGACCGCCGGGGTCGTAGACGGGCGGCGCAGGCCCGAGCACAACCTCGCCGCCTGTCGGGATCGGCTGCTCGGACGCGGGGCGCGGCTCCAGCGGCTTGACCCACCACTCGGCTGAGAGATCGAGGCCAGCATCGATTAGCATCGCCCGTTTCGTCGTGTCCCGCTTTGCGCAGACGACGACGAGCTGCTGTAGGCCGCGTCTCGCGGCCTCAAGTGCGACCTCCTCGAGCAGCATGCGTCCGCACCGGTCCCAGCGCTCGGTGGGCGCGACCGTGAAGTCGTCGAGCTCGCAGCTCGGGGGAGTCTCCGGGGAGCCGAACGACGGAGGTGCGTGGACGGCGTTCGCCAGTGCGAAGCCCACGGCGATGCCGTCGCGCAGCGCGCCCGTGAGACAAACCTGGCCCGATCCTCGATGCACGAGCGGAGAAGCGGCACATGGAACTCGAAGGCGCCTGGCGCGCGCCTCCAGAAGACCGGCGGGTAGCGCTCGTACTGCTCGCGTTTTGCGGCCGCGAGCTCGCCCGCGCGGACCGCGTGATCTGGTGGGCTTCGGCGATCGTGAACGGTCCCGGCGCGCGCTCCGTTCCGCAGGTCATTGGGCGGGCGCGAACTTGTCTCGCGCCTGCGCTACCCACTTCAGCGATTGCAGGTATGCGAGCGACTTCGGCCTGCGCAGCACCTCGGCCGTGCGGAGTGCGAGCAGGAACTCCTCGGGCCCTTCGAATCGGCGGAGTCGTAGCGCACCGGTGCCGACGCCGGGGAGGACGTGCGCATCCGAACCGGCCCCGGCAAGGAGGCCGTACTTCTTGGCGAAGCGCAATGCCTCGTCGTTGTAGCCGTCGAAGAGAAGCCGCGCGTTGTACACCTCGAACACGTCGATCTCCGGCAGATGACGATGGAGCGTCGCCGGGTCGGCAATCGCGTGCATCCGGTCGAACGGATGCGGCACGTAGACGAGACCACCTTGCTCGCGGATCGCAGCAACCGTGTCGGTGAAGGACATGCCGCGAGGGATCTCGTGCTCGAGGAAGAGGCCGATCACCTCGCCCTGGTTGTCGGTTTTCACCTCCTCCCCCGGGATCACGATCAGGTCGCGGGTGCGTGCGAGCGCGCTTGCCTCGAGCGCGCCCGCGAAGACGTTGTGGTCGGTGACGGCGATCGCGCCCAGGCCCTCGGCTTCGGCGTGGTCGAGCAAGTCGGCGACTGGGATCGAGCAGTCGGCCGAGTGCGACGTGTGCATGTGCAGGTCGGCGACGATCCATTCCCGGTCGGCGAGCGGCTCGGCTCCCCGGCGTTGGCCGCGGCGGCGTCCGCCGATGCGTGCGTAGACCGCTTCGAGCTCGGCAGCCGCGCGGTCGAACGACTGCAGCTCGGCTCCGGCGCGATTCTTCCACGACTCGGCATGACGGAACGTCTCGTCGTCCGCAAGCCGAGCCACCGCCGCGGCTGCGAGCTCGGGTTGCTCGGTGACGCCGTGCGGTGCAGCGATCGCACACCCCGAGGCCATCGCTTCGAGCCGCAGACGCGCGCTTCCCTCCGTGGCCGGGACGAGAATCGCCGCTTCGGCCAGCAGCGTCGCGCGCGACTCGAGTCGCACGAGCGAGCGCACATGGACGCGGTCGCGAACTGACAGCGGTATGGCAGGTCTGGTTGCGAGCGGCGTGGTGCGCACGAGTGCGATCTCCCAGTCCGGAAGCTCCCGCAAGACACGCAGGACCGCGCGAGCGACAGCAAGTGCGTCGACTTGAACCTCGACGGCGATCAGCTGCCGTTTGCTGCCGGGCGTAAAGCGCTCGGTGTCCACGCCGAGCGGCAGCAACTCGTAGTCGCCAGGGAAACGCTCGGCGGCGACCGAGGCGACCTCGGGCGAGACGGCAAGTAGCGCATCGATCCGCGCAAGCAGCTTCTCGCGTTGAGTCCTACGCGTGGGGTAGCCGAGCCGGTCGATGGAGAGGAACGTGGCGGCGGTCAGGGTCTCGGCTTCGAGGAGAGCGAGGTAGGAGAGGCTCGGCAGACCGGGCTCGAACGCGTGAACGACATCGAATGCGCCGCGTTGGAGCGCGAGGGCGAGGTTCGCGCGCACGCCGACCGGAACGCCGAGCCTGCTGTGTCGCGAGATCGGTACCGCCCGCCCCAATGCGACCATTTCGCCGAGATCGCCGCGCGCAAGTGCGCGGCGGCCGGCGAGGAGGTCGGCCGCCCGGCCCGAGGGTGCCAGCACGGTGACCTCGTGGTTCCGCCGCCGGAGCGCCGCAGCGATCCCGGCCACGTGGTCGTTTGCCTCGTTCGGCTGCGACCAGGAGAACGGCGTGACGAGGCAGACGCGAAGGCCCATCGTGCGGCGAGTCTACGTCGTGCACGTAGCATCGGACGATGAGCAACGTCACGATCGTCGTCCGTGAGAATGGGCCGTACAAGGTGACCGGGCCGATAACGATCCGCGATTTCGAAGACCGCGAGTTCGTCCTCCCCGAGGGGAGCGCGGTTGTTCTCTGCCGCTGCGGGCACTCCGAGAACAAGCCGTTCTGCGACGGGACGCACAAGCGTGTCGGGTTTGCCGCGGCCGACCCAGCGCCTCGTGTGTCAGACCGGATCTGACCCGCTGCGGGGCTCGGCGGCGAGCCGCTGGTAGAAGAAGCCGCCGAGCAAGAGGACCGCTCCGACGGCGAGGAACGACAGTGCGCGTGTGATCGAGCTGAGCGACGGAAGGTCGTAGAGGAAGATCTTCACGAGCCCGACGCCGAACGCGGCGAGCCCGGCAAGTCGCAGGCCGCGCCAGCGCCTCAGGCCCGCGTACAAGAGTGCGAGGCCGATCGCGCCCCAGAACGCGCTGACGGCTGTGTGCCCACGCTGGAAGGCCGTGTGCAGGCTTGCGTTCGGCGATGCTCGCTCGACGAGATCGAGGAGCGTGATCGAGAGCGCGTAGACGAGCAGGAGCCCGCCGAGCGACAACGAGGCGATGCGCCCAAGCCGCAACTGCTCGTCCTTCAGGTTCCAGCCGAGCACCGCCAGGGCGCCGACGCCGCACAGGAGCGCGGGCACGCCAACTGCGGCATGAAGCTGCGCGGAGAAGAGCCGGCCCGGTGGACTCTGGATTACAACTGCGTCCGCAATCGCGAGCGCGATGTACGCAACCGCGCCCAACCAAAGCCGCGGCTCGCGCGTGCGGGCAGAGAGCCAAGCGAGAACCGAGCCGCCGACCGCGAGGGCAAGCACGAGATACGTGTCATCGAAGATGCGGACCGCCGCGACAAGGCCCACGAGTAGCCCGATGGTTCCCAGCAGCGACGTGAAGTCGCGCTGTCCACCCCGGCGGAACAGAGCCGTGGTGATCGCCCCATAGAGCAGTGCGATTCCGAGCAGCGCCACTCCCCGATGGTCGATGCGTCCACCATCCCCCGACAGGAGAAGGGTGACAGTGCGGAACGACAGAACGACGCTGACGATGACGATGACAAGCGTGGTTGCGAACGGGTCGAGCGACGCGTCCGATCTCCGGACAAGCTGGTGCACGAGACCCGCGACGAACAGTGCAGCCGCGAGCGTCGCGAAGGCCCATCCGCGGGGCGTTTGTGCCATCGACTCCTCGCCGTGCCAGACCACCGCGACGACTGCGACGCCGAGCCAGATCACGCCCCCGAGTCGAACCTGAGCCGAGCCGCGCAGGCATCCGGCGAGGACGAGGCCAACGCCGATCGTGCCCCACAATCCTGCCACCGCGACGTGCCCCCAATCGAAGCTCGCGAATGCGCCGAGGATCCCGAGCGAGGCGCCGTAGGAGGCGAGTGCGGCTGCCAGCCAGGATGACATTGCGCGGAGGAGTTGGTGATCCTCTTGGAAGTCACGGAGGGACGAAGCGAGAAATGTTGTCGGCCCCTCGTCGCCGCCGGCAAGCTCGTTCCACGCCTGGGCGTAGAACGCGACGATCGCCGTGGCGATGGCGAGCGCGACGGCGGTCGGCGCTCCTGCCGCGGGGTGGGGGGAGGCGATGAACAGATGTCGCGGCGGTGCGTCGAACAGCACGATGTGCGTCGCGGAGAGACCGACGTACGCGATCGACCAGATCTGGAATCGCACGTCTCGGAGGCGTCGGGCGAGCCACGCGAGCGCAGCTGCTTCGGCCGCCCAGGCGATTGCGAGCGTTTGTCCGCTCAGGAGGTCGGCAGCCGCAACCGCCGCCACGACCAGGGCGATCGCCGCCGTGAATGCACTCAGGTCGCTCGCTCCGGGTCGCGCTCGGAGACCGACACCGACGGCCGTAAAGAGCGCCGTGATCGCGAGCAGCGCGATTCCTTCGTGGGTCAACCCGCCGAAGAGCCGAACCGACGAGCCGGCGGCCAGAAGAGCACTGAGCGCAACGAGCGAGACCGACAGCCGTTCGAGGCGCTCAGCCTTGCGTCGCAGCTCGTGTGCGATGCCCGCGACGAGGTACAGCGCCGAGAACACTCCCGCCAGAGCGAGCGGCCGCCATGCACCCTGGGCGGCGTATCGCTCTTGCGCGACAAGCGCGGCGATCTGTGGAGCACTCACCAGCACGCCGGCGACGAGGAGCTTGGCCCAGCGTTGGCGTAGCGCTGCGACCATCGTCGCGACGAGCATGACGGCTGCGAATGCCGTTCCAAGCACCGTCAGCTCGTCCTGCGCCGCGACTGCGAGGGGCATCAGCATCGCGCCGATCAGGCCAAAGCCGGCGACGACTTCCGAGCGCCACCGCAGCGACGTTGCGACGGCCGCTGCCGAGATCGCAGCCGCAGCGACGAGCGCCACATGGCTCGAGATCAGGTCGTAGAGCGCAGCCGCGGCGAGGACGGTGATATAGCCGCCGGCGATCCCAGCGCCGACCGCCGCGAGCGCAGAGTGTGTCGCTCCATGGCGACGACGAAGCTCGAGGCCCGCCGCGAACAGAATGGACGAGGCCGTGGCGCCCAGGCCGACTCGCATCTCGGCCCCGATCCAGCCGCGATTTACGGCCAGGACGAAGAAGAAGACGATCCCGAGCAACGTGACGACACCGCCCGCGACGGCCAGCGCACGGGCGCCGAGGAGGTCGGAGACATCGAGAGCCGGCAACTCGAAAGCGGGTCTCCGTGACGCGCCGCCGCGCTGCTCACGGGTGCTCTGCCCGCGTTCGCCGGCGAGCGACTGCGGCACGTCATTCTTCCCCGCGAGGACGCGAATGTCGTGTTCGATTGTGTATTCGAGATGGACGCGGCGGGTCGCTACCTCACCCGATGTGTGTTCAGCGAGCTTGCGTGCTGCGGCCAGGATCGCCTCCAACGCGGCGCGGTCTTCCAGGCTGAGGGCCTGGAGTCGCATGCGATGCATCGTCGCGAGGGCATCGCGGAGCTCGTCGCGTTCGACGTTCTGGCGCACGCGCTCGAACCATTCCTCGACCCATGCCGGCAGGTGTGGCGCAGCCTGCTCTCGAGAATGCGGAAGAGCCGGTCCCGCCACCGTTTCGGGTGTGACCGGCTCTTCGGTGACTGTTGCTGCCTCGGCCTGGATGCCAGATTGATCTGCACCCGCTACGGCGGCCCGGCGCAGCTGCACGAGCTCGGTCTCGAGCTCGTTCAACCGGCGCTCGAACGCGTCGAGCTTGCTGCCGAGGGGATCGGTCATGTCATCTACTGGGCCTTACCGGCAGCCGCCTTCGCCTTCTTGAGCGAGTTCTGCGCGATGTAGCGCTCGACCAGCTCGCGTGACTCGTCGTCGCGGATCTGCTTCGGCGGCGACTTCATCAGGTAGCTGGACGGCGCCTCGAGCGC
>JBBQPW010000097.1:0-8287 GCA_038216845.1 Gaiellales bacterium
CGATCCACGTTGTCGCCGGGTCGATCACCGCGACGCCGCTCAGCATGTGGGCGTTGTTGATCCGTTCGCGCAGAACCGCCGCCGCGGCGGCAAGCTCGACACGTGTGTTTACGCCTTCGGTCTCGCGCGGGTCGGGCGCAACGTGGACGGAGACGCCGTGACCAGCTTCGACAAGCTCGCGCACCGCGTCGGTGAGGTAGAGCTCACCCTGGGCGTTGTGCGGTGAAAGACGATCGAGAGCCGGCCAGAGGTGAACGCCGCTGAAGACGTAGATCGACGAGTTCGCCTCCGGGATCTCCAGCTCGGCGCGCGTCGCGTCGACTGCCTCGACGATCGCCTTCAGGCCCCCGTCGGTACCACGCACGATCCGGCCGTAGCTCCGGATGTCGTCCGGAACGAACGAGAGGACCGTCGCGGCTGCACCAGAGCCGCGATGCACATCGACGAGCTCGCGTAGGAGATCAGCCGTGAGCAGAGGCGTGTCGCCCGAAAGCACGAGCACCTCCGCCGCCGCGTCATCCTGGAAAGCTGCGTGGGCGCTGCGGACGGCGTCGCCAGTACCGAGCGGCCGTTCCTGCACGGCGATCTCGAGGTCACCGAACTGGTCGGCTGCACCAGGCGAGACGATGACGACGAGCCGGTCGGGCGAGAGCGGTCGCGCAGCCTCGAGAACCCAGTCGACCATGCGGCGACCGAGAATCGGGTGCAGGTGCTTGGGTAGCGCGGAGTTCATCCGCGTTCCCTGACCGGCGGCCATGACAACTGCAGCGAGTGAGGTCATGATTTCCGGGACGGATCGGTTTGAATGGCTGGGGCGCCAGGATTCGAACCTGGGATCACGGGACCAAAACCCGTTGCCTTACCACTTGGCCACGCCCCACTGACGCTGGAACTGACGCTGGAGACAAGATGCGGGACGAACACTCTACCGGCGGTCGCGGAGGAGCGCCCAGAGCGCCACGACCACGACCACAGCGAGCAGCACGATCGCAAGCGCCGCCACGAGTGCTCCTGCCGCGACTCGCCGCGCTGAATGAACTGGACTGAGCTACCAAGCGGGCGCCGAGACGAAGGTCGCGCCGATATCGCCGAGCTCGCGCGCTGCGACCGTCGCCGCCGCTCGATCGCGGAACAAGCCGTACACGGTCGGGCCGGCTCCGCTGACGTCTGCCCGTAGGGCGCCGAGCCGCACAAGCTGGGCAGCAACGGTCGAAGAAGCCAGATCGTTCGGCGGTAGGCGCGCGAGGTCGCGGGCGTCAACAAGGCCTCCGAGTGCGGCCCGAAGCAGCCGGCGGCGCTCCTCGAAGCCGCTCGCGCCCTGCCGTTCGTCGAACTCGCGGTACACCGCTGCGGTCGACTCCTTGCGAACGCCGTGCGGGACGACGAGGACGACCGTGTAGTCCTGAGGGAGTCCGATCGGCTCGAGATCGGAGCCGTCGCCGGAGCCGAGCTGAGGCCCTTCGCTCAGGAAGAACGGCACATCGGCTCCCAGCCCGCTCGCGACCGCGTGGAGCTCCGCGGCCGGAAGAGGTTGCGGCAAGATCGCATTGGCCAGGCGAAGCGCGGCGGCCGCGTCGGAGCTCCCGCCGCCAAGCCCTGCCGCGACCGGAATCCGCTTGGTGATCGTCGCCCGCCAGCTTCGCTCGTCGCCCACGCGCGCGGAGAGCGTGTCAAGTGCCGCGCGCACGAGCGTGTCCCCGGGAAATCCCTCGACAACAGTGCTCGACGCGGGTTCCACCGCGACACGGTCGGCGAGATCCAGCCGCTGCAGCACCGTGAGCACCTCGTGCTTGCCGTCCGGGCGCTGCGGGCCGACGACGAGAGCCAGGTTGATCTTCGCGTGTGCCACCGTCTCGGTCATGACAGGGCGGCAGCGAGATCGACGAACTCGGCCGGCTCGAGTGCTTCAGCCCGGCTGTCAGCGCTACGACCGATCGAGGCGAGGGCAGCCGCCGCGCGCTCCCTCTCGGCGACGCCCGAGAGTTGGAGTGCGTTGGCGAGAGTCTTCCGGCGGTGCGAAAACGCCCCTTCGACGACGCGTTTGATCCCAGGGAATCCGGCCGGGAGGGCACGGCGCCTGAACGCGAGTAGCGCCGAGTCGACGTTGGGTTGCGGACGGAAGACGGTTCGGGCGACCGCGTGGAATCCTGTTCGCTCGGCCGCGAGCTGGATGAGCACCGAGACCGAGCCGTAGGCTTTGGTTCCCGGCGACGCGAAGAAACGGTCTGCGACCTCGCGCTGGAGCATCACGCACCAGAGGTCGAGCGCCGGAAGTCCCGTCAGACTCTCGGCGATCAACGGCGTGGCGATGTTGTAAGGGAGATTCGCCACGAGCTTCATCGGCGTCGGACGGAGCGCGGCGAGGTCGAGGCGCAACGCGTCGCCGATGACGATTTGAACGTTGTCACGAACGCCGATCGTCTCGGCAAGAACGGGCTCGAGCTGGCGATCGAGCTCGACCGCGTGAACGAGTGCGACGCGGTCGGCGAGAAACATCGTCAACACGCCGTGGCCCGGCCCGATCTCGAGGATGATGTCGTCGCTCTCGAGCTCGGCCAGCCGGCCGATCACGCCGAGAATGTTCGGATCGACGAGGAAATGCTGGCCGAGCGACCTCTTCGCGTTCACGTTCATCGTTCAGCCGCGGGTATACCGAATGCCGCCGTCGCGTTTCGGTCGATCTGGTCGGCGAGCTCGACCGCGCTCTCCCCCCGGGCTGCGGCAAGTGCGGCAACTGTGTGAACGATGTTCGCGGGCTCGTTCGGGCGACCGCGAACCGGCTGCGGCGCGAGGTATGGGCTGTCGGTCTCGACTAGAAGACGATCGGCCGGCACGAGCACCGCCGCCTGGCGCAGCTCTACGGCCTTCGGGTACGTGACGTTTCCGGCGAACGAAACGTAGTAGCCGCGCTCGAGCGCGACCGGCAGCAGATCGGGCGACGAGAAGCAATGTAGTACGACGGTGCCGTCGAATCCCGCGAGAGCTTCGGCCGTGTCCCTGGCAGCATCGCGGCTGTGAATCACGACGGGCTTACGGAGCTCCGCGGCCAGGGCGAGTTGCGCATCGAAGAGGCTCCGCTGCTCGGCCGGCGTTGCGAACGTGTGGTGGTTGTCGAGCCCCGTCTCGCCGACCGCGAGCGCCTTCGGGTGGCCAAGGAGGTCGCGAAGGTCGTCGACGCGTCGAGCTTCCCCCGAACCGGCCTGATGTGGGTCGATACCGAGCGCGGCGAACACTCCGCCGTGCCGCTCCGAGATGTCGAGCGCAGCCCGGCACGAGTCGATTCCGGTGCCAATCGTCACCACGTGGGTCACGCCCGCCGCCTGGGCACGCGCGATGACCGCGGCGGGATCGTCGCACGCGTCGAGGTGCGCGTGACTGTCGATCACGCGCCGGCGGTCGGCGCGTCGAGGCGCGGGAAGAGCGGTACGGCGGCCTCGATCCCCGCCACCTCGATTGTTCGGCCGTACGCAACGTTGTCCCAGCCGAGGTCTTTCGGCTGGCCGAGCGCCTCGAGGATGCGATCCGCCGTCGACGGGATATAGGAGGCGAGCGAAATGGCGACCGCGCGAATCCCATCGGCGAGCTCGTAGAGGACACGGTCGAGCTCGTCGGCGCGAGCATCGTCCTTCGCGAGCTGCCAAGGGGCAGACACCTCGACGTGCCGGTTGAGGAAGCGCACGACCTCCCAGATGCGTTCCAGCGCACCCGTGAGGTCGAACACGTCGAGCCGTGCGGCGACGTCTGTCCCGAGCGAGTCGAGCACCGCCTTCACCTGCGATCCCGCTGATGGCGCTGCGCGGAGCGATCCGCCGCGGTAGCGGGCGATCATCGCAGTGGTGCGCGACACGAGATTGCCGAGATCGTTGCCGAGCTCACGCTCATACCGTTCGTGAAGGCTCTCGATCGACGCAGCCCCATCCTGCCCGAACGAGACCGCCCGTGCGCACCAGAAACGGACCGGGTCGGCTCCGTAGACGTCGACAAGATCAAGCGGTTCCAGGACGTTGCCACGCGACTTCGAGATCTTCCGATCGTCGAGCAGGAGATACCCGTGGACGAACAGTTGCTGCGGGACCGCATAGCCGGCGGCCAGCAGCATCGCCGGCCAGTACACGCAGTGGAACCGCAGGATGTCCTTTGCGAGCAGATGGCGGACGCTGGGCCAGTAGCGGTCGCGGAGGTCTTCTCCGGGGCGTGCGTAGGTCAGCGCGCTGAGATAGTTGACCAACGCATCGGCCCAGACGTAGGCAACCGAATCCGTGTCCCAAGGGATCGGGATACCCCACGTCTGGCCGGGGCGGCTGATCGAGAAGTCGTGGAGTCCGCCCTCGATGAAGCTCCGCGCCTCGTTGTAGCGAAAGCCCGGGAGAACGAAGTCCGGGCGAGCCTTGTACAGCTCGAGCAGCGGTTGCTGGTAGGCGGAGAGCCGGAAGAACCAGTTCTTCTCCTCGATCCACTCTGGCGCAATTCCGTGGTCGGGACACTTGCCGTCGACGAGCTCTGCCTCCGTCTTGAACGCCTCGCACCCGACGCAGTAGAGGCCGGCGTAGACGTCCTGGTAGATGTCGTCGCGGCCGTTGTCGCGGATCCGCAGCAGAAAGTCCTGGACGAATGCCTTGTGGCCGTCATCGGTCGTGCGTAGGAAGAAGTCGTTCGAGACGCCGAGCCGCGCGGGAAGCTCGCGCCACACGACGGCGATCCGGTCGGCATATTCCTTGGGCTCGAGCCCCTGCTCGGCGGCGACGCGCGCCACCTTCGACGCATGTTCGTCGACCCCGGTCAGGAAGAAGGTGTCGAGCCCACGCTGACGCTGATGCCGAACGAGGATGTCGGCAGCGATCGTGGTGTACGCGTGCCCGATGTGAGGCGTCGAGTTCACGTAGTAGATCGGCGTGGTCAGGTAGTAGCTCATCGGTATCGATTGTACGGAGCCGAGTCGGGGCCACCTTCCCGCGGAGCGCCCCGAGTCCAAGTGCGGCGGCGACGACCAGGCCCAGGACGATCCACGGCCAGCGCCCAGACGGCTGGCGTGATTGGGCGAGCGCCGTGCGCTTCACCCACGTCGATGTTGTCGAACGCGGCGACTCGATCGCTCGCTCGGCTGATTCGACCGCCTGGACATCCGGCACACCCAAGCCGCCGAGTCGCGAATCGGCGGGGGCAAATCCGCGCTCCGCAGTGCTCGTGGAGGCCGGCGATGTCTGTTCCCGTGTCTGCTCTCTCACAGGCGGCGAGTCGTGCGAGTCGGCGGCCGTCACCTGTGTCGTCGGGCTCGCATGCGACACGTCTCGGAGAGACTCGGCAGGCAACGATGTTGGCGTTGCGTGCCACCTCGCCCGACCAGCGGTCGCTGGGGCGGGCGATGCAGGCGCCGAAGCGCTGTCAGCCGGTGGCGCAGACGACGTCTCCTGCGGGACAGCCGGCGCCGGCGCCGGCAGATCGACCGCTGTCGGGGAGGTTGTGGCAGGTTCTGTCGCCCCAGGCGGCGTGACCGCAGGCTGCGGAGAAGCCGTCGTCGTCGTGGGGGCAGGGACAGGCGCCGGAACAGGGGCAGGCGCCGGACCCGGAGCAGGAGCCGGCGCAGGCGCAGGCGCTGGGACGGGTGCCGGAGCCGGGACGGGCGCGGGGGAAGGGGTTGGGTCAGGAGCTGGAGCCGCTCGTTGGGGAAGGAAGCGGAGCGGGTCGAGGTACCCCTGGTCGTCCGAGGCGATACGTATGCCAAGGTGGACGTACGGCTGTGTCACCTCGAGATCGCCCGAGGGTCCGACGGCTGCGACGACCTGCCCATCGCCGACGACTGCGCCACGGGAGACGACAGCCGAGCCGAGGTGCGTGAGCGTCACGGCATAGCCGTCCCGGGTCAGCACCGTGACGACCAACCCGCTCTTCGGAACCGTCCCGACAAAGCTCACGGTGCCGGCTGCGGCAGCATGCACGCTCTCCCCCGCGGAACCTGCGATGTCGATGCCTCGGTGCTCGCCTCCCTGATACGGGTTGGAGCCGAAACTGAACGGCCGAAGTACACCTCCGCTCGTCGGCCACGACCACGCGTGTGCGCCGGCAGGCAGCACAAGCGAGCTCAGTACCAGGGCAAGAAAGACCAGCCGCCGCATCGGTCACTCTCCTCGAATGTCTTCATTATTGACAACAGAACGAGCAAGAGTAGCGCTGCCCGCGACTGTCGTCAAATATGACTACAGGCCGGTCTTGTAGAGATCGTTTTTCGCCACGCCTGTAAGGCGCGACACGAGCGCGGCAGCACTCCGCCGCGGCAACCCCGCCGCGACCAGCTCGGCCACGGCTGAAAAGGCGACCGAATCGAGCACTCGCAATCCCGGAAGACCGGCTCCGCCCATGACAATCGTGATCTCACCCTTCGGCGGCGCTTTGAAGCGCGCGGCGACGTCGAGCGCCGGACCACGAACGACCTCCTCGAATCGTTTCGTCAGCTCGCGGCAGACGGCGATCTGCCTCGCCGGCATCGCTTCCGCCAGGCTCGAAAGGACCGCGGGCAAGCGGCGCGGCGACTCGAAGGCGACGACGGGATGCGGCCAGTCCGAGAGCTCTGCCCAGAGAGCGGCCCGCTCGGCTTCGCGACGTGGCAGATAGCCGGCGAATCGGTACTGGCCGCAGGCGAAACCACTCGCGGCGAGTGCGGTCTCGACGGCCGAGGGTCCGGGGAGAACGGTCACCGGAATCGTCCGTTCTAGAGCTGCCGCAACAAGACGCGTCCCCGGATCGTTGATCGCCGGCAGCCCGGCGTCCGAGACGAGGGCTACGCGCGCACCGGCTTCGAGGGCGGGGAGCAGCTCGGCAACGCGCGCTGCTTCGTTGTGCTGGTGGTAGCTGCGAAGTCTTCCGGCAGCCGGGATTCCGTGTCGCTCGAGCAGGCCGGCGGTGTGACGGGTGTCCTCACAGAGCACGATCTCCGCCTCGCGCAGCTCGGCGAGGACACGCAACGTCACGTCCTCGAGGTTGCCGATCGGCGTTGCGCAGATGGCGAGAGGCATCGGTCGTGCTCAGCGCACGCCGTCGAACGTCTCGAAGCCGACAAGCGCCGCTCCGATCAGGCCGGCCTCCTCGCCCAACTCGGCTTCGACGATCCTCAGGTTCGAGTCCGCAGGCTCGATTGCCTCACGGCTGGCAGAGGCGCGCGCGGGATCGAGAAGTAGGTCGCCGCCAGCGGCACCGAACCCGCCACCGATGACGACCACATCCGGATCGAAGACGTTGGCGAGCGAGCCGAGCGCCGCTCCCAGCAACTCGCCGATCTGTGACAGCGCAGCGACCGCGGCGGCGTCGCCACCACGAGCACGTTCGACGAGCTGGTGCGCGGTCGCGCTCTCGCCCCACAGCTCTTTAGCGACCCGCTCGGCGGCATGCCCGGAGGCGACAGCCTCGAGGTGACCGCGGCCATGGCAGTTCCCCTGACAGGGCGGTCCGCCGGCCACGACGACGATATGGCCCAGTTCCGCCCAGCCGCGGTACAGGCGGTCGTCGATGACGATCCCACCGCCGACCCCCGTGCCGAGGGTGAGCATCACCACGTTGCTCGTCCCACGACCTGCGCCGAGGCGCCATTCGGCGAGCGCAGCAGCGTTGCCGTCGTTCTCGATACCGACCGGCAGGCCGAACCGGTCGCGAATCCGAGCGCCGAGGTCGACGTCACGGAGCGGCAGATTGTTCGCCTGAAAACCCCTGCCCGTCCGACGATCGAAGTTCAGCGGTGCCCCGAGCCCGACGGCGAGGATGCCGTCCTCGAGCACGTCGGCGATGACGTCGTTCAGCGCATCGAGAACAGCATCCTGAGAGTCCGTCGGAGTCGCGATCTCCTTCGTCGCTCCGATCGTTCCCACGCGATCGACGACGCCGGCGAAAATCTTCGTCCCGCCGAGGTCGACCCCGATAACGCGTTCCGCCTGCATCGCGCGGCTACCATACCGCCCCGGATGCCCGACCAAGAGAAGCCCTATCGTCGCTACCGCGGTGGGCGGGTCAAAGGGCGGGTTCCGCTCCAACGGCACCTCGCGACTCCCGGTCGGCCGGGTCGTACCGACGGGACATCAGGCGAATCTCGACGCGCCCGGCGCAGCGCTCTCGGGCGGGTGCGCTGGAAGCTGTTCTTCGCTCTCGCGCTCCCCGTCCTGCTGCTCCTCGTGGTCGCCTGGGGACTCGCGAGCTACCTGGCGTTCTCCCATGGCATCGGATCGGCGAACGGGCTCGTGCCGGCGAGTGTTCGTAAGCAGCTCACGCAGCACAGCGGCCTCCTTTCGTCGACGCCGACGAC
>JBBQPW010000098.1:0-8256 GCA_038216845.1 Gaiellales bacterium
AAGGCATCGTCCGTCTCGCCGACTGTGAGCGCGAGGAGGGCGAGCACGGCCGCGGCGCTTCCGGCGACGACTGCTGCCGGCAGGGACGCCGCGTCGAAGATGTTCCGCGACAGCACGATCACGGTTCCGAGCGCAAGGAGCGCGACGTTCGGGACGAGATACCCGACGAAACTGCCCGCGAGGGCGCTGCGGCCGTCACGGGAGAACCGCGTGTAGTCGGCAGCCAGCGGGATCCACGACACGGTGATGCCGACGACGATGTCGGCGCCCTGCCAGATCGAAAGGCCGCCCGTTCCCGGCCGATGCCAGATCGCGCTCAGATGCGCGCCATGGAGCGCCCACCAGGTGAGGTAGGCGAGCGCGAGCGGCACCGCCCACACCGTGATGCGGCGAATGAACGTGCGGACGACTCCGATAGGCCCCGCGAGCCCGAAGCCGAGCGCGACGACGCCGAAGACGAGTGTCCACAACCATTGCGCCCGGAAGCCGAGCAGGTGATCCGAGAGTGCGGCCGCCGCGGTTGCGATGACAAGCAGCTCGAAGACGGTCCAGCCGAGCGTCTGGACGACGTTGACCGCGGTGGGGAGCGCCGAGCCGCGGCGGCCGAGTGGCGCTCGCAGCAGCACCATCGCGGGCACGCGCGCCTGGGCGCCGATGGCGGCAGCGGCCGAAAGCATCGCCTGCCCGATCAGCCCGCCGACGATGATCGCAACGAGCGCATCCGGTAGCGACAGAGCGGGGACGAGCGCCGCACCCGCGACGATGACGAGCAACGAGACGCCGAGATTCCCCCACAGCAGGCCGTTGTCGAGCAGGCCGAGCACCCGCAGCCGGTCGGGCACGGGCTCGATCCCCCAGGTGGCCTGGTCGTCGCTCACCGCGAAAGACTACGGCGTCGCCTGGGCCGGGTCCGCATCTGCCATCTGGCGCGATCGCCCAGAGCCCGTCAGCATGGATTGATGGAGCCGGTGAGAGAGCGTGCTGATGTCGACGCTATCCTGGCTGGGTTGTTCGACGTCAACGCGAAGCTTTCGCGGATCGACGAGAACCTCGAGACGATCACCGGCTGGCTTGAGGAGGACGACGATGAAGAAGAGGAAGAAGATGATCCGCAGGGGCCTACCGCCTGAGCTGCAAAAGCAGCACGAGGAGACGCAGGCGCTCCTCGCAGCGCGCATGGCGTACCACCGGGAGAAGATGGCGGAAGAGCGCGCCGAACGGGAGCTCGAAACCGGTTAGCGCGGAGCGTCGGTCGCAGGGAGTCTGCGGTCGCCGAACGCGTACAACGTTCCGGCGAGGACGCGGCAGCGACCGCGGCGTGCCAGATTCGACTACGCATCGTGCGAACGTAACTACGTCACGTTCATGCCGCGCCGACGTCGATATCACCCACGAGCCAGGTGGCTGCTTGCACCACTGCGCCGACTGCGGGTGCCGTACGCATCTCCTCTTGTGACGCAACGAGCGTGTACTCGCCGCCGTAGGAGTGCACGAGCATTTCGACAAAGCCCTCTCCCGTGATGGGGTTGACACGCTCGTGGCTCTCTCCGACGTGACCGGTGATCAACGCGAACGCCACCGAGCCTCCGAACCCGCGCTTCGATTGTCGTCGAAGCGGTAGAAGACGACGGCGTGGCTCTGTGAACAACCCGGTCGGTATGAGCGATTCGACACCCAACTGGACTTCGTCTTTCGAGCATGCAAAATCGGTATCGCCGGGCCAGGTTCGTATTTCCTCGGCGAACGCAGCGATTTGGACATTGACAACTCGACCTGGCGCGTACAGCTCGCGTACCGAATCGGGATCCGTGACTTGGAACGCGAGCGGGTAGATCACTTCATCGTTGTCGTCGAGAACCTCGACCACGACCGTGACGCAGTACGGACAGCCTGATACCTCCGGTATGAGCTCGGACAGTCGTACGCGACTCGTCGTGCGCGCGGCAAAGGCCGGAGTCGCGCACATGATGTTGCCGTCTCCATCGTGGTGAATGGCGATCCGCGCACCGCATCGTGCGTCATGCCAATGTGCTCGAATCGCGGTGCCCCGGGCGCTCGGCTCCGAATGCTCGAGGACGCTCCGGAGGTGACCGAGCATGGCCAGCGAGTCGGCGGGAAAGCCGATGCACTCGAAGTGCCCGGCCACGTCAGTCTGCGAGCAGGCGTCTGAGCACGTACGGGAGGATGCCGCCGTGGCGGAGGTAGTCGCGCTCGCGCGGGGTGTCGAGGCGGACCGTCGCCCGGAACTCGACGCCGTCCGCACACACCGTCACCTCGCGCCCTTCCCCGTTCTCGACGCCGAGCACGGAGAACTCCTCCCGCCCGGTCAGCCCCAACGACTCGCGAGTCTCGCCGGTCAGGTACTGCAACGGCAGGATGCCCATCATCAGGAGGTTCGAGCGGTGGATCTTCTCGTAGCTCTCCGCGAGCACGGCCTTGACGCCGAGCAGCTTCGGCCCCTTCGCGGCCCAGTCACGTGACGAGCCCGAGCCATACTCCTTCCCTGCAAGCACGACCAGAGGCACGCCGTCGGCCAGGTAGCGCCCGGCTGCCTCGTAGATCGTGGTCTCGTCGCCATTGGGGAAATGGGCCGTCCACGTCCCTTCCGATCCGGGAACGAGCTGATTCCGCAGGCGAACGTTTGCAAAGGTGCCGCGCACCATCACCTCGTGGTTCCCGCGGCGCGAGCCGTACGAGTTGAAGTCCTTCCGCGCGATTCCGTGCTCGACGAGATACCGCCCCGCCGGCGATTCGAGCTTGATCGAGCCCGCGGGCGAGATGTGGTCGGTCGTGACCGAATCGCCGATGGCGACAAGGCAGCGCGCGCCGACGATGTCGCCGACGGACGCTGGCTCACGAGTCATCCCGTCGAAGTACGGAGGGAGCCGGACGTACGTCGAGGCGTCGTCCCACGCGAACAGGTCGCCCTCCGGAATCGGCAAGTCGCGCCACGCCGGGTCGCCCGTGTAGACGTCGGCGTACGTGGAGCGGTACATCTCTTCGCCGATCGCGGAGGCAATCGTCTCCGCGATCTCTTCCGGCGAGGGCCAGAGGTCCGCGAGGAACACGTCCGCACCGGACGGGTCCTGACCGAGCGGCTCGGTCGCGAGGTCGAGGTCCATGCGACCCGCGAGCGCGTAGGCGACGACGAGCGGCGGGGATGCGAGGTAGTTCGCCTTCACCTCCGGATGGATGCGCGCTTCGAAGTTCCTGTTGCCGGAGAGAACGGCGCAGGCGACGAGGGCGCCGTCGATAATCGCGGTCGAGACCTCGGGGCGCAGGGGCCCGGAGTTGCCGATGCAGGTCGTGCAGCCGTAACCGACGGTGTTGAACCCGAGTGCATCGAGATACTCGGTCAATCCGGCCTTGTCGTAGTACTCCGTGACGACCTTGGAGCCGGGGGCGAGGCTCGACTTCACCCAGGGCTTGCGCGTCAGGCCGCGCTCGACCGCCCTCTTCGCGAGCAGGCCCGCACCCACCATCACCGCCGGATTCGACGTATTCGTGCACGACGTGATCGCGGCGATCACCACCGCGCCGTGATCGAGCTCGAACGTCTCCCCGTCGAGCTCCACCCGAACGCCGCCGTGCTTCTCGGCGACGGCCGTCTCTGCGACGTGGACAAGCGCCTCGCTGCTCGTTTCCTCGTGGCCGGGACTGGCCTGTGCGGCAGGGTCGCTGGCCGGGAACGACTCGGCAACGGCCTCGTCCTGTCCGTTCCCGTAGTCGACGCCGAACGTCGGCAGCGCGGCGAGGAACGCCTGCTTCGCATCGCGTAGCGGGACGCGATCCTGTGGCCGCCGAGGCCCGGCGAGCGACGGCTCGACGGATCCGAGGTCGAGCTCGACGACCTGCGAATACGTGGGGTGATCGTGCGGGTCGTGCCAGAGGCCGTTCGTCTTGCAATACGCCTCCACGAGCGCAACGCGCTCCTGGCTACGGGCGGTGAGCCGCAGGTAGCGCAGCGTCTCGGCGTCGACCGGGAAGAAGCCACACGTTGCGCCGTACTCGGGCGACATGTTCCCGAGCGTCGCGCGATCGGTGAGCGGCAACCGCTCGAGCCCCTCGCCTATGTACTCGACGAACTTCCCGACGACGCCGGTCTCGCGCAGGATCTGCGTGACCGTGAGGACGAGGTCGGTTGCGGTCGCGCCGTCTGGCAGCGTCCCGCTCAGCTTGAACCCGACGACCTGCGGCACGAGCATCGAGATCGCCTCGCCGAGCATCGCGGCTTCGGCCTCGATTCCGCCGACACCCCAGCCGAGTACGCCGAGGCCGTTGATCATCGTCGTGTGCGAGTCGGTGCCGACGACGGTGTCCGGGAAGGCCTGGCCAGCGCGTTCCTCCACGACGCGCGCCAGGAACTCGAGGTTCACCTGGTGGACGATGCCGGTGTTCGGCGGCACGACCTCGAGGTTGTCGAACGCCGTCTGGCCCCAACGCAGGAAGGCATAACGCTCGTGGTTGCGTTGGAACTCGAGCTCTGCGTTGCGCGCGATCGCGAAGCGGCTGCCGAACTCGTCGACCTGCACGGAGTGGTCGATGACGAGCTCGGCGGGGAGGAGCGGGTTGATCTTCGCCGGGTCGCCGCCGAGGTCCCGCATCGCGTTCCGCATTGCGGCGAGGTCGACGATCGCCGGGACACCGGTGAAGTCCTGCAGCAAGACGCGCGCCGGGGTGAACGAGATCTCGCGCGACGGTGTTGCCTTCGCATCCCACGTTGCGATCGCCTCGACGTCGCTCGCCGTGACTGTCACGCCGTCCTCGAGACGGAGTGCATTCTCGAGCAGGATTCGTAACGTGTACGGCAGCCGGAAGACGTCGTAGCGGGCCTGGAGCGCATCGAGCCGGAAGATCTCGTGCTCGCTGCCGCCCACCGAGAGCGTCGAGCGCGAGCCGAAGGTGTCCGGGTGGGTCACGCCTCGATTCTGCCTGTAGACGAGGGCAGCCTGCGGCGGACTACGAGGTCAGGCGAGCCCGCCCTGCCGGTCGCCGGCGCGGACCCGCTCGATCGCTCCGAGGATCTCGTCGCGTAGGTCGCGTGGCCGGTCGATGCCGATGAAGCGGAGCTCGGCATCGGACGCGTCGCCGCTCGCCGTGTCGAAGTCGACCGAACCCGTCTTCAGTAGCCGTTCGATCGGGCTCTGCACGACGCGGATGTTCTGCACGCGGTCGAGCGACGCGGAGTTCTCGTTCCGGGAGAGGATCCCCGTGCGGATCAGGAGATGCTTGGTCGTGATGGTGTACCGCGTGAAGTAGCGCTTCAGCCAGCCGGCGACGAGGGTCAGGGCGAATCCCGCGAGGAAGACTGCGATCCCGATCCAAAGCGGCCAGTCCTGTCCGGCGATTCTGGCGATGACGATCACGACGAGCGGCGCGACGACGATCAGCGACCACTTGATGTAGAAGGAGATAGTCGAGCGCCACGTCGGGTGGCCCTGCCAGATCACGTCCTCGCCTTCGAGCATCCGCATCGCGCGAAGGCTACTCGGCTGGCACGACGTCAGCCGTGGACGCCGATCACCGCTGCCCAGTCACGCACTCGTGCCCGGTCGAAGCCGGGCTGGACAAGCGCATCGAGGCGTGCACGACGGCCGGGGCGCCGATTGCCGTGCACCCAGTACGCGGCGTCGTAGGCGGGATCGCCGACGCAGGGGAGCGGGTCGATCGCGCACAGGCCGCGGCGTGCGCAGACGAGGAGGTTCCGCTCGTCGAAGTCGCCGTGCAGGAGGACTGCCAGCGCGGGGCTCTCCTCAAGCTCGGCGAGCTTTGCAAGAGCCCATGTCGTCTTGGCTTCCGAGGCGCGTCCCTCGGCCGTGGCGCGCGCGATCCGGTGCCGGACGAGGTCGCCCAACGTCACCAGCCCGGCAAACGGCCGGACATGAAGCTCGCTCAGCAGCGTTGCGACCGTGCCCGCCTCGGCGTCCGCGGGGTGCGTGCCCGGCACGATCTGCTCGAGCAGCATCGCGCCCAGCTCCTCGTCCGCGGCGAGCAACTCCGGCGCTCCGTTACCGCCCCAAGCTCGCAACGCGGAGATCTCGTGGCGCGTTCGCGGCGACGGCGCTCCGACCTTGAGGATTGCCGCCGAGCCATCGGCGAGCCGTGCTTCGCGGACGCAGGAGAGAAGGCCGCCCTGCAGCTCCGGTCCGAGCTCGAGCTGCCACCGTTCCGCCAGCGTGGCGTGTGCCTCGGGCAGAGCTACGATCCATGCCCGACCCTTGTCGCCGAAGGCCCGAGCCACGAAGGCTCTGAAGCCGGGCTCAACCGTCTCGGGCGCCATCTGTAGCATCATGGTCGATGGTGGCAGACAGGATCCGTTCCCTTCTGGCGGAAGCCTTTCCAGGCGACGAGGTCGCCGTGCAGGACCGCACCGGAGGTGGCGACCACTTCCAGGTGACCGTTGTCTCCAGCCGTTTCGTAGGCCTCTCTCTGATCGACCAACATCGCCTCGTCAACACGGCGCTAGCAGCGCCACTCGCCGACGGGACGATCCACGAGCTCCGAATCGAGACGAAGGGAACCGCATGAGTACATTGACTGACCAGGCACTGAGTGACCGGATCAAGGACGTCATCGGGACCGAGCCCGTCGTCGTCTTCATCAAGGGCACGCCCGAGCGGGCGATGTGTGGCAACTCCGACCGGGCGTTGCGTGCGCTTAGGGACTCCGGCGCGCCGATTGCCGCTGTCGACGTTCTGCCCGATCCGCAGATCCGGGCGGAGCTCTCGGCCATATCGGGTTGGCCGACGATCCCGCAGGTCTTCGTCAAGGGCGAGCTGATCGGCGGCGCCGACATCTGCGAGGCCCTCGCGGCGAGCGGCGAGCTGCGCCAGAAGCTCGACGAAGCGCTCGGCGTCGAGCGCGAGCAGACGGTCAAGACCGTCGCGCTGACCTCCGCTTAGAGCCTATTGCGGTAGGCGTTCCCAGTTGGTGGCGCGCCAGGTGATGAGGCCGCAGGCGAGGTGGAGCATGGCGAGGTAGGTGTCGGCGTGTTTCTCCCAGCGGGTGAGGATGCGGCGGAAACGATTGAGCCAGGAGTGGGTGCGTTCGACGACCCAGCGGCGGGCGCGGAAGCCGGCCTCGCGTTTGATCGCTTGGGCCTCTTCGCGACGGCCGCGGATGTGGGCGGTGAAGGCGAACTCCGCGGCAAGCTCACGGACCTCGCTGTTGTCGTAGGCGGCGTCGAGGCACAGCCCCTGGGGTTGCTTGCGGGTCGGTGTGGGCCGTTCGATCGGGATCGACTCGATCGTCTGCCGGGCGAGCTTGTGGTCGTTTAGGTTCGCGCCCGCTGGCGTGATCCCGATCGGGATGCCCTTCCCCTCGGTGAGGAGCGATCGTTTCGCCCCTTTTTAGCTCTGTCAGTGGGATTGGGGCCGGTGTTGGCGCCGCCCAACGGAGCCTTGCCCATCGCGCCGTCCATCGCCAACCACTCCCACTCGATCCCTACCTGGTCGTCGTAGGCAAGAAGCCCCTGCCGCCAGAACTCCAGGAAAACGCCGGCGTCGGCCCACTCCCGGAAGCGCCGATAGGCCGACGCGCACGAGCAGATCCCTGTCGCATCAAGCGCGTTCCATTGCATCCCCGTCCGCAGCACGAGCAGGATCGCGTTCATCGCGTCGCGGTCCGGGACACGTGGGTTGTGACAGCCGAGCGGATGAGTCGGGCGCGGCGGCAACAGCGGCTCCATCAGCGCCCACACCCGATCCGGAATCCGCCAACTGTCGTCTTTGACCACGAGACCCATCACGCCTCCCTCGTCGAATCACAGCAACGAGATCGGACTTCGCCACCCACCGGCGGGTCCCTGCCTACCGCAATAGGCTCTTAGCTCAGCGGCGGTCGGACCAGTGGGCGAACGCCGCTTCGACGTGCGTTCGTACGAGATCCTCCGCTCGTGCCGCGTCAAGCGCTTCGATCGCCGCGACGATCTCGACGTGCTCGGCGACGTCGTCGTCCTGCCAGCCCGCGGCTAGTCGCCTGCGCGCGAGCAGTCGCCGCCCGACGTCGGCGATCCAGAGTCCGTCGAGTAGCCGCACGAGCGCGTCGTTGCGCGTCGCCATCGCCATCGCCATGTGAAACGCGCGGCTCGCGTCATGCGCCTCGTCGGACGATCTTGCCGCTCGCTCGGCGGCGATCGAGGCGCGCATCGCATCGAGGTCGGCGTCCACCCGGCGCTCCGCAGCGAGCCGGGCGATTGCCGGTTCGAGGACGAGACGCGCCTCCAGCCGCTGCAGCACGCTGTCGAGACCGATGTCG
>JBBQPW010000099.1:0-8254 GCA_038216845.1 Gaiellales bacterium
GCCGCCCTCGAGGCGATCGAACAGCCGCTTGCGGCGCTCATGCTCGAGCTGCCGCAGCGTGAGCTCGGCGGGGTCCTGCCCGAGTGGGAGGACCTCGTCGCTCAGACGGACTGGGCCCGCGAGCGAGGCGTCGCGCTGCACCTCGACGGCGCCCGCCTCTGGGAGGCACAGCCGTACTACGACCTGCCGCTCGACGAGATCGCCGGTCTGTTCGACAGCGTCTACGTGTCCTTCTACAAGGGGCTGGCCGGACTCGCGGGCTGCGTGCTCGCGGGACGTACCGACGTGATCGCCGAGGCCCGTGTCTGGCGGGTTCGCCACGGCGGCCGCCTGCCGTCGGTCTACCCGTTCACCCTGGCGGCCGAGCTCGGGCTGGATCATTACCTGCCGCTCATGGGAGACTTCTATCGCCACGCCGTCGCCGTCGGCGGCGAGCTGGACCGGCGCGACGAAATCGCCGTCGCCCCCTCGCCGGCGCAGACGCCGCTGATGCACGTCTTCCTGCGCGGCGACCGCGACCGCCTCGTCGACGCGGCGCTCGAGCTGGCCGACGAGCGCGGGATCTGGCTCTTCGGCCGGCTCGGTGACACTCCGCTTCCGGGCCACCACCTGCTCGAGCTCCAGATCTCGGACCCGGGGCTCGAGTTCACGCCCACCGAGATCGGCGAGCTCTTCGACGAGGTGCTCGCGCGCGCAGCGTGACCGGGCACAAGGACTACTCGGCGACGCCGCTTTCACGCAAGCTGGGAGCCAAGCCGGGAACCGACGTTCTCGTGTTCTTCACGACGAGCCGCGACGAGCTCGAACGACGCTTCGGCGCGCTCAAGGAGACGCTCGCGCCCGCAGACGGGCTCTGGGTCGCGTGGCCCAAGAAGGCCTCGCAGCTCGCGACCGACCTGGCGTTCGACGACGTGCAGCGGATCGGCCTCGCAGCCGGGCTCGTCGACAACAAGTCGGCGGCGATCGACGCCGACTGGCAGGCGCTCCGCTTCGTCTACCGGCTCGAAGATCGCTAGCAACCTCTTCCTCGTCCGACATGCCGAGGTCGTGGTCGAGGCCGGCCGCCCTGCGTCCGACTGGCGGCTCTCGGTAGCGGGCGCCGACGAGTCGAGGCGGCTCGGCACGGCCGCAGCCTGGCGCGGGCTCGGGCGCGTCCTGACGAGCCCCGAGCCGAAGGCGCGCGCGACCGCCGAGCCGATCGCGCTCGCGGCGGGTGTCGAGCCCCTCGTCGCGCCGGACCTGCGCGAGGTCGGGCGGGGCGAGAGCTGGATCGACGGCCCCGGGGCCCACATCAGCGCCGTGGCCGACTACTTCGACACCGGCCGCCGACCGGGCTGGGAGCCCCTGGCGAATGCGGCAGAACGCGTGACGCGCTGCCTCCAGGCGTCGCTCCGTGGCACGGAGGATGATGTGTGCGCCGTCTCACACGGGCTGCTGCTTTCGCTCTATCTCGCCTCCCGCGAGGGCCGACGGCCCGATCCGGCGGCCTGGAGCGTCATACCCCTGCCGGGCGTCGCGGTCGTCCAGGGCACTCGCTTCCTCACCGTCGAGGAATTCCTCGCTGACTAGCATCAACTCGATGCACACGGGGCAAGCGACCTTGACGATTCCCCCCGACCGGAGAGAGAGGCTCGCCGCATGACCGTCTTCGAGCGCACGACGCTCCCGAATGGCCTACGCGTCCTGACGGCGCCCATGGCGCACGCGCAATCCGTCACCTGCTTCCTGATGCTCGCGGCGGGCTCGCGCTACGAAACGCGTGAGACTAACGGCATCGCCCACTTCGCCGAGCACATGCTCTTCAAGGGCACAGCCAGACGCCCGAGCGCCCGCGACATCTCCGGCGAGATCGACGCCATCGGCGGCGAGTTCAACGCATTCACGAGCAAGGAGTACACGGGCTACTACGTGCGCTGCTCTGCTGAGGGGCGCGACACGGCGCTCGACGTGCTG
Organism: Gaiellales bacterium; assembly: GCA_038216845.1. GTDB lineage: Bacteria > Actinomycetota > Thermoleophilia > Gaiellales > Gaiellaceae > Gaiella. The sequence goes on from JBBQPW010000099.1 coordinate 1,954, forward strand.
GTCGACATGCTGCGCAACTCCAGGTTCGAGCCCGACGAGATCGAGCGCGAGAAGGGCGTGATCATCGAGGAGATGAAGATGTACGTCGATACCCCCCGCGACTACATCGGCAGCGTCTACGAGTCGCTCCTCTTCGGGGATCAACCCCTCGGCTGGGACATCATCGGACGCGAGGAGACCGTGCGCGCCACGAACCGCGAGACGTTCCTCTCCTATCTCGACGCGTGGTACAGCCCCGAACGGATGATCGTCGGTGTCGGTGGACGGATCGGCGACGGACTGATCGAGCGCCTCGAGGAACTGCTCGGCGACATCGAGCCGCGCAAGACGGGGACGGCACTTCCCGTCTCCCTTGCCGAAGGTGCGAGCCCCATTCACCTGCATACGAAGGCGTCCGACCAGGCTCACGTGATCATCGGGGCGCGCAGCTACTCGCTCGACCATCCCGACAAGTACCCGCTCGACCTGCTCGCCACGGTCCTCGGCGGGGGCATGTCGTCACGGCTGTTCACCGAGGTGCGGGAGCGGCGCGGGCTTGCGTACTACTGCTCTGGTGCCGCCCATCCGTACACCGACGCGGGGTCGCTCTACGCGCAGGCCGGCGTCGACATCAATCGCATCGACGAGGCGATCGAGACGATCGTCCACGAGCTGCGCAAGATCGCGTCCGAGCCGATCCCGACCGAGGAGCTGGAGAAAGCGCGCTCGTTCACGAAGGGCCGATTCGCGCTCCAGCTCGAAAGCCCGCATTCGATGATCATGTTCGGCCTTCGCCGCGAGACGCTGTTGGGCGTCGCTGAGGAGCCGGACTCGGTTGTGGCGGCCGTGGACGCCGTGACCGCCGACGACGTGCGGCGGGTCGCCGAGGACGTGCTTGGAAACAGCCGACTGCTGCTGGCGCTCGTCGGCCCGTTCGACGATCCGTCGCGCTTCGAGCCGCTGATCGCCGCGTGAGCTCGCGCCAGCTCCTCCATCGCACCGCCGACCTCGCCGCAGACTTCGTCGATTCGCTCGAGGACCGTGCTGTGCGCCCGGACGCGTCGATCGAGGAGATGCGTGCGGCATTCGCCGGCCCCTTGCCGCAGGTGGGCATCGGAGCGGATCAGGTGCTCGAGGATCTCGCCCGCATGGCCAAGCCCGGTCTCGCGGCTATGGGCAGCGGGCGTTACTTCGGATTCGTGATCGGCGGCGCGCTGCCGGCAGCGCTCGCTGCGGACATGCTCGCCACGGCGTGGGATCAGAACGCCGGACTCGCGCTGCCGACTCCCGCGGCGGCCGTCGTCGAGGAGGTGGCGGGCGCTTGGCTCGCGGAGTTGCTCCGGATACCGGCGACCGCGTCGTTCGCCCTCGTCACCGGCTGCCAGATGGCGCACGCGACGTGTCTCGCCGCGGCGCGGCACCACGTTCTGGCGACCGTCGGCTGGAACGTCGAGTCCGACGGTCTTTCAGGAGCCCCACCGATTCGGGTTATCGCCGGAGCGAAACGACATGGGACACTGGATCGGGCGCTGCGGCTTCTCGGCATCGGCACCGCGGCAGTCCGCGTGATGCCGGCAGACGGCGAGGGTCGAATGGCGATGGGCGAGCTCCGGAAAGAGCTCGCGGCGCCGGCAGCGGGCCCGACGATCGTCTGTGTGCAGGCGGGGGAGGTAAACACCGGCGCTTTCGACGATCTCGAGACAGCGGCGGCGGCGGCCCGCGAGGCCGACGCCTGGGTGCACGTGGATGGTGCATTCGGCCTGTGGGCGGCAGCATCTCCGTCGCTCCGGCACCTCGTGCGCGGTTCGGAGCTCGCCGACTCGTGGGCGACGGACGCGCACAAGTGGCTCAACGTCCCGTACGACTGCGGCGTCGCCTTCTGCGCGCATCCGGAGTCGCACCGGAAGGCGATGGGAATCCGCTCGGCGTATCTCCTGCATGCCGAGCCGGAGGCGGGACGAGACCCCGTCGACTGGAACCCGGAGCACTCCCGCCGCGCCCGCGGGTTCGCCGTGTATGCCGCACTGCGCGAGCTCGGCCGCGACGGCGTTGCGGAACTCGTCGAGCGGAGTTGCCGCCACGCGCGTCGACTGGCCGACGAGCTGTCCGCGCTACCGGGTTGCGAGCTGCTGAACGACGTCGTCCTCAACCAGGTCCTGCTCTGCTTCGAGGACGACGCGACGACCGACGGGGTAGTCGCAGCGATCCAGGAGAGCGGCGAGGCCTGGCTCGGCGGAACGGTGTGGGACGGCCGCCGGGCGATCCGCATCTCGGTGTCGAACTGGCAGACGAGCGACGACGACATCGCACGCACGGTTGCGGCCTTCGTCGCCGCGCGCGCTCACGTCAGCGTGGCGTAGGTTCCCCTACGCGTCGATTACGACCTCGCCTGCGGAGATCATCGGCGGCTCGACCGTCACGTCGGGCATGTTCTCCTTGATCCAGGCCGCTGCCGCGCGATTGGACTCGTCCGCTCCGGCCCGGTCGTCGAACACGCTGATCGAAAACGTGCCGCCGTCAACGCCCACGAGGTAGTAGGACTGGAAGCCGGCGATCGTGTTGATCACGGCCTTCACCTCGTCAGCTCGAGCAGCGAGCTGGCCGGCGAGCTCCGTGTTTCCGTTGTACCACCTGATCGATGCGTACATGTCGCCTCCTGTCGACCACCGGCGCCGAGCACCGGAGTGGCACTCGCAGGAACGCCGTTGATCGCCCAGCACGCTACTACCTCGAGTGCGAAAGAGAGAGCAGCGGGCCAAACGTAGCTCGTTCTCGGCGACGACCTCGGGAGGCAGCGAATCGGTCCGGCCACCAGGGTCAGACACCGCCTGCTGTCAAGGAACTCGCGCCAATTTTGGGGATTCTTCCCCCCGCAGGCAGTGCAGAAATATCCGTGCCGACAGTGGACCATTCAGGGCAATCGGCGAGCTGACCCCAAGACAGGGCGATCTGATGGCGCGGCTCGCGGGGATGCGGTTTCGTGAGCGCTGGGAGAACTGGGACCGTTCGCCGTTCACGAGCGCAAGCCGCAAGTACGTTTCAGTCTGGGAGCGAGCCACGTAGCGCGAAGCACCCCTGGACTGCGCGACGGCTCAGGAATGTCTCCTGACCGCGCTGACTGGGAGAGGGTGCCTAGGATCACAGCAGATATGGATGAGGCGACGTGGCGCATCAGCATCGACTTCGACGACAGGCCCGCCGCGAAACGTGTTTTCGAGCAGCTTCAAGGCGGAGGGAGAATCGAAGCCATGGCGGTTCGCTGGGATCGCCCCCCGTTTCCGGAACCCTCTACGGCATGCGGCGACGCGGGGGCAGGTGGAGCAGATCATCCCCGCAATTCGGAGTTATAAGATTTCTCGAAGTCACGCCTCTCCAACTCGCCGTTGATGATTGGCTACCGGACGAGGCGACATGGCGTTAGCATTTGCCGGACCCGAGGCGACCGAGGAGGTCATGCTGATGAGGTCCGTCCGCTTTCTGGCCGTGACTGCATGCGCAATCGGCCTGGTTGGGGTGAGTGCAGTCGCTGCTTCTGCCTCACAGCAGTCGCTCGGAGGTCGGGCCGCCGTTGAGGCCCTCGCGCAGCGCGGCGTTCCATACGTGTGGGGTGGCGCATCTCCTGACCCGGGCTTCGACTCTTCGGGTCTCGTCATGTGGGTGTACGCGAAGGTGGGCCATCTTCAGCTGCCCCACTCGGCTCCATGGCTCAAGCCGCTTGGACAGCCCGTCTCGCGCACGAACCTTCGTCCGGGTGATCTTGTGTTCTTCGAACACAACCTCGACGTCGGCATCTATGTCGGGTCTGGCCGCTTCGTGCACGCGCCGGGCGGCGCGCGAACGAAGGTCCGTCTCGACTCGCTATTCGCACACAAGTTCGCGGTCAGCTACAGCGGTGCTGTTCGCCTGAGACCTCGCTAGAAGTCAGGCTGCCGGTGGAGAACGCGTTACCCGCGCCGATCGGGACGAACGTCGACTCTCGCCTGGGCGAGTGAGCGTTCTGACGTCTGGTGATCGAGGGGCGGTCGGCCGGGGGTGCCGGGGGTGCGGCTGGCGCGGGGTCCCACCCGGCGGGCCTTCCTCCTTCCCGGCCCGAACTCCGGGCAGAACGGCAGCAGGTCGCCCGTCCCGTCCGACCAGTGCCCGCACCGATCGGGCTGAGCAGGGAGAACGGGCCTAGCGGCCGAGTCTCGTCTTGCGTCGGATGCCGAGGCGCGACTGGAGCGCGCGATCGTCCTCGCCATCCTTGACCGCAGCCCAGATGAACAGGCCGATCACCAGCGCAGCGGTCAGGAAGCTGATCAACCAGATCAACACTTCGAGCCCGAGAGACATGCTTACGACTTCCGGGTGCGGCCGAAGAGACGGGCGAAGTTGATCGTCCAGCCTGCACCGAAGGCCCGTGGGACAAGCAGCCGCGGCTCATCGGGGTTCCAGACGCGCGACTTGACGCGAGCGACCGTCGGCCGTCGCCAGTCGTAGGGGACGCCGCGCCACTTTCCCGTTCTTCCCATACGCGGCAGTATGCCTCGCGGCGCGTGTACCTCAGGCCGACCGGCAACTCACGCCTTGAACTGCAGCGAGAGTCGCATGCGCGAGAGTTGTCTCGCTTGGGCTACTCCTCCGTCGGCGTCGTTGCGGCTCGCTCGGCGATCTCGCTCACGACCGCTGGATCTGCCAGCGTCGTCGTATCGCCTAGCGTCCGGTTCTCTGCGACGTCGCGCAGGAGGCGCCGCATGATCTTTCCCGAGCGCGTCTTCGGCAACTCGGGCGTGAAGACGACGTTGGCAGGCTTGGCGATCGCGCCGATCTTCACCGAGACGTGGTTGCGCAGCTCCTCGAGCATCTCGACCGACCCCTCGATCCCGGACTTGAGCGTCACGTAGGCGACGATCGCCTGGCCGGTCACAGCGTCGTTGCGCCCGCACACCGCGGCTTCGGCGACGGCCGGGTGATCGACCAGCGCCGACTCGACCTCGATCGTCGAGATGCGGTGGCCCGAGATGTTCATCACGTCGTCGACGCGACCAAGCAGCCAGTAGTCGCCGTCGGCGTCGATCCGCGCGCCGTCACCGGCGAAGTAGACGCCCGGGAAGCGCTCCCAATAGGTCGAGCGGAACCGCGCGTCTTCCCCGAAGATCCCGCGCGTCATCGCCGGCCACGGCCGCTCCAGCACCAGGTAGCCGCCGCCCGATTCGACCCGCTCGCCTGCCTCCGTCACCACGCTCGCCGCGACACCCGGAAACGGCCTCGTCGCCGATCCCGGCTTCGTCGTCGTCACACCGGGAAGCGGCGTGATCAGGACCATCCCCGTCTCGGTCTGCCACCAGGTGTCGACGATTGGGCAGCGCTCGCCGCCGATGTTCTCGTGGTACCAGATCCACGCCTCGGGGTTGATCGGCTCGCCGACCGAGCCGAGCAGGCGCAGCGACGACAGATCGTGCGCCGCCGCGAACTGCGGGCCCCATTTCATGTGCGCGCGGATCGCGGTGGGCGCCGTGTAGAGGATCGTTACGCCGTAGCGCTCGATCAGGCCCCACCAGCGATCCTTGTCCGGGAAGTCGGGCGTGCCCTCGTAGATCACCGACGTGGCGCCGTTGCAGAGTGGTCCAAAGACGATGTAGCTGTGGCCTGTGATCCAGCCGATGTCGGCCGCGCACCAATACACGTCCGTTTCGGGCTTCAGGTCGAAGATGTAGTGATGGGTACTCGCGACGCCGACGAGATACCCGCCCGTCGTGTGGACGATCCCCTTCGGCTTCGCCGTCGTACCCGAGGTGTACATCAGGAACAGCAGGTCTTCAGCGTCCATCGGCTCACACGGACACGTGGCCGGGTCATCCGAGACGTCGAGCTCGTGGAGCCACACGTCGCGCCCGTCCTGCATCGACACCTCGCCGCCTGTGCGACGGACGACGAGGCAACGGCTGACGCCCGGCGCCGCCGTAAGGGCCTCGTCCGCGATCTTCTTCAGCTGCACGCGCCCACCGCGGCGCCACGCCTCGTCCTGTGTGACGAGCACCTCGCAGCCCATGTCGTTCATCCGATCGGAGAGCGACTCCGCCGAGAAGCCGCCGAAGACGACGGTGTGCGGAGCTCCCAGGCGCGTGCACGCGAGCATCGCAACGGCCAACTCGGGAACCATGCCCATGTAGATCGCGACGGCCGTGCCCTTCCGCACGCCAAGCTCCTTCAGCGCATTGGCAAACCGCACGACGTCGCGTTGGAGATCGGCGTAGGTGATGGTGCGCGTGTCGCCGGGCTCGCCCTCCCAGTGATACGCGACGCGCTCGCCGAGCCCCGCCTCGACGTGCCGGTCGACGCA
>JBBQPW010000100.1:0-8233 GCA_038216845.1 Gaiellales bacterium
TCCGCGTTCGTCGAGGCGGAGTTGGCGGCGTTCGCGATAACCGCCGAGCCTGGGCACGCCGCCCGCGCGCAACAGGCGTTCGAATGGTTCCTCGGCCGAAACCGGCTCGACCGGCCGCTCTACGACTTCGCGACCGGGGGCTGCAGCGATGGTCTCGGTGAGGAGGATCTGAACGCGAACGAGGGAGCCGAGTCGACGCTCGCGTTCCACCGCGCCGAGTTGGTGCTCGACGCCGCCGGCCTGCCGGTTGTGCTTCGCCATGGTCCCTCGACTGCGAAAGCAGCGGCATGACGTCATCGCGGCGCGAGCTCTTCGACCGCAGCCCGGCCAACCCGATTCTGACAGCGGCTGACTGGCCGTACGCGGCCAACGCGGTCTTCAACCCGGCGGCGGCTCTGGTCGGCGGTGAAACAGTCCTTTTAGCCCGGGTCGAGGATCTGACCGGCATCTCCCATCTGACCGTCGCCCGCTCCGCAAACGGAGTCGACGGTTGGTCGATCGACTCCGAACCGCTCCTTGCTCCGGAGGACGGCGTCGAAAGCGAGTCCTGGGGATTCGAGGACGCCCGCGTCGTCTGGGTGCCCGAGCTCGACTGCTGGGTGATCAGCTGTACGTCCTACGGCCCGGCCGGGCCCGCCGTGTACCTCGCGACGACCACGGATTTTCGCACCGTGGAGCGGCGCGGAATCGTCCAGGCACCCGACGACAAGAATGCGGCACTTCTTCCCGAGCGCGTGGCCGGGAACTGGATCCTCTTCCACCGGCCGACAACCGGGTTCGGCGAATACCGTCCGAGTGGCGAGATCTTTCTCTCACGCTCGCCCGACCTCCACAGCTGGAGTGCGCCCGAGAAGGTGCTCCAACCGCGATCCGGCGCCTGGTGGGATTCTCTCCGCATAGGCCTCGGCCCGCCGCCGCTCGAGACCGAACGCGGCTGGCTCGTCGTCTACCACGGCGTGAAGCAGACCGTCTCGGGCGGCATCTACCGAGTCGGCCTGGCCCTTGTCGACCTGGTCGAGCCGACTCGGGTGATCGGCCGTGCAGACCGCTGGGTCTTCGGGCCGGACGCGCCCTACGAACGGGAAGGCGATGTGCCGAATGCGATCTTCCCGTGCGGCCTCGTCCATGACGCCGCATCGGGAGAGGTTCGGCTCTACTACGGCGCGGCCGACACGTCCATCTGCCTCGCGACCGCGCGCCTCGACGACCTTCTTGCGGCAATCGAGCCGGCAACGACCTAGCCGTTGTCGGCTATGGTTGCCCGGATGATCGCCGAGCGTCGCGTCTCTCCTCCCGGCCCTTTCGGCCTGATCTCGCTCGGGCTCCTCCTTCCCCGCTAGGGGAACGAGCGACGACATACACCCGTCCGTGCTCCCGCACACCGCGGGAGAAGTCCGTCTCCGGAGGAGTCCCCATGCCGATGCCGTTCCACAAGTACCGCCCGTATGACACCGTTGCTCTTCCCGATCGCACGTGGCCGGACGTCGTTCTCACGAAGGCGCCGACCTGGTGCTCGACCGACCTGCGCGACGGCAACCAGGCGCTTGTCAACCCGATGGACGCGGTGCGGAAGCGGAGCTTCTACGACCTGCTCGTCGCGATCGGCATCAAGGAGATCGAAGTCGGTTTCCCGTCGGCGTCGAAGACCGACTTCGACTTCGTTCGAACGCTCGTGGAGGACGATCTGATTCCCGCCGACACGACGATCGCGGTCATTACGCAGGCCCGCTCCGAGCTGATCGAGCAGACGTTCGCCTCGATCGACGGTGCGTCGCGCGCGATCGTCCATCTCTACAACTCGACGTCGGTAACGCAGCGCCGCGTCGTCTTCGGCCTCGACCGGGACGGGATCACGGACCTCGCTGTTCGCTCGACGCGGCAGATTCGCGAGCTCGCCGACAAAGCGTCGACCGAGGTCATCCTCCAGTATTCGCCGGAGAGCTTCCACCAAACCGAGCTCGACTATGCGCTCGAGATCTGCGAGGCGGTCGCCCAGGAGTGGGGCCCGACGTCGACCTCGAAGATGATCGTGAACCTGCCGACGACCGTCGAGCAGTTCCCCCCCAACGTCTACGCAGACAGGATCGAGTGGTTCTGCCGGCATTTCTCCAAGCTCGACTCGACGATCATCTCGGCTCACCCGCACAACGACCGCGGTACGGCGGTTGCGACCGCGGAGCTCGGCCTGATGGCCGGCGCAGTGCGCGTCGAGGGAACGCTCTTCGGCAACGGCGAGCGGACCGGCAACGTCGATCTCGTCACCATTGCCCTCAACCTGCTCACCCAGGGCGTCGACCCGGAGCTCGATCTCTCGCGTATCGACGAGGCCCGCGCGATCGTCGAGGAATGCAATGAGCTGCCTGTCCACCCACGCCATCCGTACGTCGGAGAGCTCGTCTACACCGCGTTCTCCGGCTCTCATCAGGATGCGATCAAGAAGGGGATGTACGCGCAGGAGCGGTCCGGCTCGCAAGTGTGGGACGTCCCGTACCTCTCGATCGACCCGGCTGACGTCGGCCGCAGCTACGAGGCGATCATCCGTGTCAACTCGCAGTCAGGCAAAGGCGGGGTCGCATACCTGATGGCCGCCGACCATCACCTGGAGCTGCCACGGGGGCTGCAAATCGATTTCGCGCAGAAAGCGCAGGCGATCGCCGACGGGCGCGGAGGAGAACTCACCTCGGACGAGCTGCTGGAGGCGTTCCAAGTCGCGTACCTCGACTGCGCGGAACCGTACGCGCTCGCCGCCTATACGCATTCGAGCGAGGAGGACGTCGATCAGATAGCCGCAAGGATCAGCGTCAACGGGGTCGAGCAGGTTGTCGAGGGCGAGGGGAACGGCCCGATCGACGCGCTCGTGCGCGCCTTCGCCAACGCGTTCGGCGTCGACATCAGCATTCGCGACTACCACGAGCACGCGATGAGCGCGAGCGCCGCGGCGACCGCCGCCGCCTACGTCGAGGCCGACGTCGACGGTGAGGCCGTCTGGGGCGTTGCGATTCACGGCTCGATCGTGACCGCATCGCTGCGCGCCATCGTCAATGCCGTCAATCGCTCGGTAAGCAAGGAGCGCGGGGACAGACTGAAGTCTGTCTCCGCGCCTTCTTACCAGCCGCCGGGAGCGGCGATGTAGATGCGGGCGGTCAGGGGCGGGAAGTCGTCGATGATCTGGTCGCCCTGCGCCGCGACGATGCGGTTCTCGTCGAACACCTGCAGCGTTCGCGAGGCGAGCCCGGCCACGCTGACGTGGACCTGCGACTTCGTCGATGTCGTGGGGTTCACCGCGATGACGTAGGTCGCGCCGAGGTGCTTGCGGACGCCCACGAGAACCGAGCTGGCGGAGTTCGCCGAGCCGATGTTGGTCTCGTCGAGCAGGGCTGGCGACAGGGCGACGATGTCACGATCGACCTGGTTGATTGCCGCCTGGATCGAGCTCGACCACACGCCCGGGAAGAAGCCGATGCCGCGAGCGCCGGCGGCGATAGAAAGCCACGACTCGGCGATCACCGTCTGGGGTGTGGGGTCGACCTTGAAGCAGCGCTCCATCGGGCCTGCCTCGATCCACTGGAATGTCGGCTTGCCGGGCTGCTGCCTGATCAGCTCGCGCTGTTGCCAGTAGGTGTTCGGCAGGAGGTTCACATTGCAGCGGCTCTCGATCGGATACGTGTCGAAGCCGATGACGTTCGTTCGCGCGTAGAGCGGCGGGTAGACGCCGCGACCGTAGGTGGGTGGGGCGGAGCTGGGAAGGAAGTGGTCCGTCAACGTCAGGAACGTGACGCGACCCGTCTCCTTGATGGTCGGCAGCTTGCTTGGGTTGGCGATCGTCTCGTCCGCCTCGTCCGGCAAGTGCCATCCGATCAGCCCCGGCCCCGAGACCTGACCGCGAGTGTTCTGGTCGAGGGCCGACAGTGCCTTGCCGGCGAGCTGGCCGAGCTGCGCCTTCGGTGTCGTGCACTCGGTCCCGAGGAAGAGGTTGATGCCGGCAGCGAGGTTCTGCGCATAACCGTACGGGCACTGTCGCCAGACCATGCGTGGGAAGAAGCCCGTGCCGTCGATGTAGAGCGCGGTCGGGCCCGTCGGGACGGTGGAAGTGCTGTGCGCGGTTGGCGAGGCGAAGTACTGGTTGGTGGTCGCGGTCGACACGGCCGGTGGGGTGATCGACGCTTGCGGATTCGTTGGCAACGGACCTGTGCTGAACGAGCCGTCGACCGTCGCGAAACCCTGTCCGGCGTCCGAGACGACCCGGAACTGGTAGCTCCATCCGGGCTCGAGGCCCGTGAGCGTCGACGTACCCGAGCCTGCGTTCGTGATCGTGGACGTCGTCGACCAGACACCGAAACGAGAGTCGACGCCGTACTGCACGACGACCCTCGCCGGCATGTCGACGGTCCAGGAAACGGTCGCGGACGAGGAACTCGGCCGCACCGCCGTGATCGTCACCCGTTGCGGGCCGGTGAGCGCGCGCGCGGGTCCAGCAAGCCCGGCCGCGGTCGCCAGGACCAGCACGACCGCAGCGGAAACCGAGATCCCAGCCGCACGGAACACCATCCATGCGTCGGCGCCGGCGTGGCTGCGGGCATCCCTCGATCGAGTGACCTGGCTTGCGCTGTCTCGGTTGCTACGGTCACCGGTATGACATCAGCCACGATCCATACCAGTGAAGGCCCCGTTCAGATCGAGCTCTTCCCGAACGACGTGCCGAAGACGGTCGAGAACTTCACGAAGCTTGCAGGCAACGGTTTTTACGACGGTCTGGTCTTCCACCGCGTGATTCCGGACTTCATGGTGCAAGCAGGTTGCCCTCGTGGCGACGGCACCGGCGGTCCCGGCTACCAGTTCGACGACGAGGAGAGCAGCCACCCGGTTGCCCGCGGAGCGCTCGCGATGGCGAACTCCGGGCCGAACACGAACGGCAGCCAGTTTTTCATCGTCACCGCCGACGCCTGCCCGTGGCTCGACGGCAAGCACACCGTCTTCGGACAAGTGACCGAGGGCCAGGACATCGTCGACAAGATCTCGCTCGTCGAGCGCGACGGCCGCGACCTGCCGCGTACCCCGATCACGATCGATCGTGTCGAACTGGCGCCGGAGCATGCCTAGCGGCTCCTGCGATCGACAGGAGTCGGTCGTCCTCTGAGTGGTCGACCTGAAGCGTGGTGTGCTCGATCCCGAAGCTTTCGCGGAGGACGAGCTCGAGCTCGCGGCGGATCGTGTGGCAGTCATCGCCGGGGTGGACGAGGACGTGAGCCGACAGCGACGGGAACCCGCTGCTCACCTCCCACACATGTAGGTCGTGCACACTCGCGACGTGAGGGTGCGACGCCAGCGCCAGGCCGATCTCGGCGACGCTCGTTCCGTCGGGAGCAGCCTCCAGGAGAACCCGACCGCTATTGCGGAGGAGGCCATAGGCGGAGCGCAGCATGATCGCCGCGATGAAGAGCGCGGCGATCGCGTCGGCCCGCACCCAGCCAGTGACGAGGATGACGGCGCCGGCGATCGCGGTCGCGATGAACGCGATCAGGTCGGTGAGGATGTGCTGAAACGACCCCTCGATGTTCATCGACCGACGGTTCGCCTTTGACAGCTGCCAGGTTGCCGCGAGGTTCACGACGACACCGACGAGGGCGACCACCAGGATCGGCAGCCCTTGCGGTTGCAGCGGCGAGACGAGCCGGCTCACTCCCTCGTAGCCAATCAGCCCGGCAAGCGCGAACAGCGTGAAGCCGCTCGCCTGCGCGGACAGGATCTCGGCTCGCCTCAACCCGAACGTGAGGTCGCCACGCGCGGGTCGCGCGACCAGGCGGATCACGAACAGCGAGAGCCCAAGCGTCCCCGCGTCCGTGAGCATATGCGCAGCGTCCGAGAGCAGCGCGAGTGAGTGAACGACGATGCCGACGACGATCTCGCCGGCCATGAACGCGAGGATCAGCGCCAGCGCGATCGCGAGCCGGCGCGAATCGGTCTCGCCGTCGATCCGGCCGTGCGAGTGGCCAGCGTGGCCGTGTGCCCTAGCAGAGGTCACAGCAGCCTTCTCCCCGCCAACTCTGGCGCCCCTCCCGCGTGGCGACGCCGGCGATGAACAGTGCCGCGATGGGGTCGGCCCACCACCAGCCGGCGAGCGCATTCGCGCCGAGCCCGGCGAGCAACGCCAGCGACAGATACGCGCAAAGTTGAGTCTGCGACGCTTCCTTCACCGCAGCGGCCGAGTGGAGCTGCGTCGCCAATCGACGCTTTGCGTGGGCCAGCAACGGCATCGTCGGAGCGGTGAACGCGGCAAGGCCGATCCCGACCCAACTTGTTCCCGGATGCCGACCGCTGGCGAGCGTCCAGACCGACTCGATCGACACGTACGCGGCGAGCGCGAAGAAGCTGGCGGCGATCAGCTTCTGCGCCCGACGTTCAGCCGCGCGCGAGCCGAGCCGGCCGCCGGTGAAGAGCCAGACGACGACGAGCCCGGCGAGTGCCTCGATCAGGCTGTCGGCCCCGAACCCGATCAGTGCGATGGAGCCGGCCGCGATGCCGGCACCGATGGCGATCGCGAACTCGACAACGTGCCACACGATTCCGATCCAGGCCAGAGCTCGAGCGCGTCTCTCAAGAGCGAGGCGACTGCTGCGATCGTCCGCGATGACGAGAGGGCGTAACAGCCGGACAGGCTCAGACACGCGAAACCTCGGCCAACCGAGGTACCGGCGCGAGGACAGACTCCACGAGTGCTTGGCCGGCGACGGTGAGCTTGTACATGACCATCTTGCCTTGGCGCCGCGAGCCCACGAGCCCAGCCGAGCGCAAAGTGCGCAGGTGGTGCGAGACGAGATTCTGGGGACGTTCGCTGATCCACGACAGATCACACACGCATAGTTCCTCAGCGTGGAGGAGCGCGGAGGCGAGCATCAGCCGCGTTGGATCGGCGAGTGCGCGCGCCTTCTCGGCCGCACCACGCGCGACATCTTCCGCGAGGCGCGCCCGACGGAGTTCCTCGGCGATCGGCAGGTCCAGGCACAGAAGATCGCAATGGTCGTCGGCCACCGTCACATCCTAACGTGCGTTGATGTGTTCGAGCGCGGTGCGCGATTCGGACACGATGTCGGCGCATTGTCGACCCTTCGCCTGTCACGGGACAGTCGAAAGGGCTCCGGGGACACGCGGTTTGAAGCCGGCGGGTAGAAGCCGTGACGATCTCGGTGCAATGTCACGCCTTCGACTGTCACTTGACTGTCCCGGGACAGTCAGAGTCGGGCTGAGCCGGACTCGGAAACAGTCGAGTCGGCTACCCCGGTGCAGCCGGAGCTGAACGGAGCTGGACGTTCGAGCAGAGCCCGCGTTCTCTCACGAGCGCGTGGGGCTTTACGCGGCCGGTGGCTGGGGTCGCGCGAGCTTGTGGGCGGCCAGATTGCGGTCGGCGAGGTCGAGGAGCTCCGCACCTGAGCCGACGCTGGGAACGACCGAGCCGATCCCGATCGCGACCCAGTCTCCGAGTGCCTCGGCGATCCGCTCCGCGAGCCGTTCGGCACCGTCCTGCGGCGTCCGAGGCAGGATCACGGCGAAGTCGTCGTCGCCGATTCGTGCCGCGATATCCGTCACGCGCAGGCGGGTCATGAGCAGTTCTGCAAGGGCCAGGAGCAGTCGGTCGCCCGCGTCGTAGCCGCGTGTCTCGTTCACGGAGCGCAGGCCGTCGACGTCGAGCAGGATCAGCGAGAGCGGCGAGTCGTAGCGCCTGGCGGCGGCGTATTCGCGTCGCAGGTCCTCGAAGAAGCGCTGCCGGTTTCGCAGCCCCGTCAACCCGTCGACGCTCTGCATCAATTCGAGCTCGTGCTGGAGCTCGGCGTTCTCGACTGCGATCTGCGCGAGGTTGCGCGGCACGAGGCGGGCAACGATTGTCGCGATCCGTGCGATGAGCTCGTCCGCGGCCGCTCCCGGAACCGTCTCGCGCACCGCCTCAGCGATGCGTCCGAGCGGCTCGTCCAGTTGGTCGGAGGCGTCCGAGCCCGGGGGGAGTGTGCCGAGACCGGGTTCCATGCCTCCGATTGTCGGGCCATCAGGCGCTAGCCGCCCTCCCTCAAACGGGGTATACGTAGGCTGGAGCGATGAGACTCGAGGGGAAGACGGCGATCGTCACGGGTGCGTCGAGCGGGATCGGCGCCTCAACGGTGCGTCAGCTGCGAGAGGCAGGCGTTCGTGTTGCCGGCGGTGCCAGACGCGTCGATCGAGTCGACGCCGACATCGTTCTGAG
>JBBQPW010000101.1:0-8217 GCA_038216845.1 Gaiellales bacterium
GCGAAGAAGAACCTCTTCTCGGTGCCGAAGCACGGAACGACGATCACGCACGAGATTCTCGGGCGCTTCGATGCTGCCCGCGTCTTTCTCCGCCCGGCCAGCGAGGGTACGGGCGTCATCGCCGGCGGCGGTGTCCGCGCCGTGCTCGAGCTCGCCGGCATCCGCGACGTGCTCGCGAAGAGCCTCGGCACGACGAACCCGATCAACATGGCGAAGGCCACGGTCGACGGGCTCAAGAACCTGCGCCGACCGGAGGACGTCGCCCGCAGCCGCGGTTTGACGATCAGCCAGGTGCTGCCAGTCTCTGCCGCGGCGCGAGCTGCTGCCGCCGAGGCCGCAGCCGCTGCGCTCGAGGAGCCGGTCGCAGTCGCAGTCGCTGCAGCCGCGGCCGCCGGCGCTGCTGCTGCCGCTGAGGTGCCAGCGTGACCAAGGTGACGATCACGCAGGTACGCGGCACTGTTGGCCAGAGCAAGGCGCATGAAGGCACCCTGCGCGCGCTCGGCCTCCGCAGGATCGGTCGCAGCGTCGAGCACACGGACTCGCCGACCCTCGCCGGGATGCTCCGCCACGTCAAGCACCTCGTCCGCGTCGAAGGCGAGGGCCGCGGCGTAGGCTCGACGGAGCCGCGCGAGAGCGCAGGTGCCGGCTTGGCCGGAGCCGGAGCGGAGAAGCCATGAGCGACGAGCTGAATCTCTCGAACCTGAAGCCCGCCCAGCCGCGGAAGGATCGCAAGCGCATCGGGCGCGGGATGGGGTCCGGCAAGGGGCGCTACTCGGGCCGCGGCCTGAAAGGGCAGAAGTCTCGCGCAGGCTCGCACAAGCTGCCGGCGGGCTTCGAGGGCGGTCAGATGCCGATCGACATGCGGTTGCCGAAGCTGCGCGGCAACACGTCGGCCGACGCCATGCCGATCGGCCCGTTCCGGACGTACAGCCAGCCCGTGAACCTCCGCGATCTCGAAGCTCGGTTCGAAGCGGGCGCCGAGGTGACCCCGGAGGCGCTCGTGACCGCCGGCCTGCTGAAGAACACGAAGATCGACATCAAGATTCTCGGCTCCGGTGACCTGACGAAGAAGCTGGCCGTCACGGCCCACGGCTTCTCGAAGTCGGCGCGCGAGAAGATCGAAGCTGCGGGCGGCTCGATCACCTGGCTCCGCGGCGAGCCGGTCGTCAAGAAGGCGAAGAAGCACAAGGCCAAGACCGTGGCGGTCGAGTCCGACGACGAGCCGGAGACGACAGACGCGGCAGTCGTCGACGAAGCGCCTGAGCAGACGCCTGCAGAAACCGTGGCGGAGGAGCCGGCGGAATAATGCTGTCGTGGCTCGCGAACGCTTGGCGCGTCCCCGAGTTGCGGCGCCGCGTGCTGTTCACCGGACTCGCGCTCGGTCTCTATCGCCTCGGCTCGTGGCTGCCGTCACCGGGAGTCAACTCCGACCAGATCAAGGGCTACTTCAACGGCAACGGCGGCAGCAGCATCCTCGGCCTGCTCAACCTGTTCTCCGGTGGCGCGCTGTCGCGCTTCTCGCTCTTCGCGCTCGGGATCATGCCGTACGTCACGGCGTCGATCATCCTGCAGCTGCTGACAGTCGTGATCCCGAAGCTCGGCGAGTTGCAAAAAGAAGGCGAGGCGGGCTACGCCAAGATCAACCAGTACACGCGCTATCTCACGGTCGCGCTAGCCGCTGCACAGGCGTTCGGCTACGCGATCCTGTTCCGCCAGCAGCACATCCTCAACGCGGATGCCGGCCGGCTCGTTCTGCTGGTCGTCACTCTCACGGCGGGAACGACTTTGCTGATGTGGATCGGCGAGCAGATCACCAAGCGCGGCGTGGGTAACGGCATTTCGATCCTCATCTTCGCCTCCATCCTGACGAGCGCTCCGCTCGGCATCAGCGCCTGGTACAACGGCGGCCCCACGGAGCGGATCTTCTTCCCGTTGATCGCGCTCGCGGTTGTCGCTGCCGTTGTCTTCGTGCAGGAAGGGCAGCGCCGGATTCCGATCCAGTACGCGAAACGGATGGTCGGGCGGCGCATGACGTCCGGTGGCGCGACCTATTTGCCGCTCCGCGTGAACATGGCCGGCGTCATCCCGGTGATCTTCGCTGCCGCGGTGCTCGCGTTCCCACAGACGATCGCGTTGTACCTACCGGCCACCCGGAACTTCGTCAACAATCATTTCCAGACGGGGAGCCTCACGTACCTCGGCGTCGAGGCGATCATGATCATCGTCTTCACGTACTTCTACACGGCGGTGCAGTTCAACCCCGTCGACCAGGCCGACAACCTCCGCAAGTACGGCGGCTACATCCCCGGCATCAGGCCTGGTCCCCCGACCGCGCAGTACCTCGACCGTGTGTTGAGCCGGCTCACGTTCCCCGGGTCGCTGTTCCTTGCCTCGGTCGCGGTGTTGCCGAGCCTCTTCATTACTTACGGCGGCTTCTCGCAGGCAACGGGGCGCGCGCTCGGCGGCACGTCCGTGCTGATCGCCGTCGGCGTTGCGCTCGACACCATGCGCCAGATGGAGTCGCAGATGATGATGCGCAACTACGAAGGCTTCTTGAAGTAGCCGGAAGCCGGAAGCAGCCTTCGTGAACCTCCTCGTCCTGGGGCCTCAAGGGTCCGGTAAGGGCACGCAGGCCAAGCGCATCTCGGACGCGCACAGCATCCCGCACGTGTCGACGGGTGACATGTTCCGCGAGGCGATCGCCGCCGGCACGCCGCTCGGGAACGAGGTCGCTCCCATCCTCGCGTCGGGCGAGCTTGTCCCCGACGACCTGACGGTCGCGCTCATTCGCGCTCGACTCGGGCAGGACGACGCGCGCCGCGGCTTTGTCCTCGACGGCTTCCCGCGGAACGTCCAGCAGGCCGAGGCTCTCGACGAGATGCTCGCTGAGATCGGCCGCGGCATCGACACCGTCCTTTTCTTCGATGTGTCCGACGCTCTCGCGGCCGACCGGATGCGAGGCCGGGCGGCTGCTGAAGGTCGCGCCGACGACACGCCGGAGGTCATTGCGCGGCGGCTCGCGATCTACCACGAGCAGACCGAGCCGGTCGTCGAGCGCTACCGGGCCGCTGGGATCCTCGTCCCGCTTCGCGCAGAGCTCTCCGTCGACGAGGTCTCGGCTCAGATTCTCGAGGCGTTGCGGCCATGATCATCCGGAAGACGGCGGCGGAGATCGACAAGATAGCCCGTGCCGGCGAGCTTTCCGCGGCGACGATCGCGCACGTCGCCGAGCACCTGCGGCCGGGAATCACGACCGCCGAGCTCGATGCGATCGCCGGCGAGTTCATCCGCTCCGAAGGCGGGGTCTCGCCCTCGAAGGGCTACAAGGGATATCCTGCCGAGATCTGCATCTCGCCGAACGATGTCGTCGTCCACGGCATCCCGGGAGGCCACGTCGTCGAGGACGGCGACGTGATCACGATCGACGTCGGCGCGACGGTCGACGGCTTCATCGCCGACAGCGCATTCACGTTCGCGGTCGGCTCCGTGGACAGCACGACCGAGCGCCTGCTCGAAGTCGGACGTGAAGCTCTCGCAGCCGGGATCGAGAAGGCGCAGCTCGGCAACCGCGTCGGCGATATCTCGAACGCGGTGCAGATCGTGGTCGAAGCGGCCGGGTTCTCGGTCGTGCGCAGCCTTGTCGGTCACGGGGTCGGTCGCCACTACCACGAGGATCCGCACGTCCCGAACTTTGGCCTCCCAGGTCGTGGGCCGCGGCTTTCCGAGGGCATGACGATCGCGATCGAGCCGATGATCGCCGCCGGCGGGCCGGATGTCCACATCACGGACGACGGCTGGACGATCTGCACGGACGACGGCTCGACGGCCGTCCACTTCGAGCACACCGTGGCGATCACGGATGCAGGCCCGCGCATCCTGACGCCCAGAGCCGGTCAGGCCCGGATAATCGAACAGGGAGAAATCGAGCACGGTTTGCTACGATGACGACCCCGCGGAGCGGCCGTTTTGGCTGCTACGCGCTGTTGTGCTGAAGTCGCACGCAGTTTCACGTCTCATACCACCTGTCCACACGATCACCGTAGGAGTTGCGCGAGGGAAAGTTGGCCGTCAAGGAAGAGAAGATCGAGGTCGAAGGCGAGGTTGTCGAGGCGCTGCCGAGCACCATGTTCCGCGTGCAGGTTGACGGCGGGCACGATGTTCTGGCGACCATCTCCGGGAAGATGCGCAAGCACTACATCCGCATCCTTCCTGGCGATCGAGTCAAGGTCGAGCTCTCTCCCTACGACCTCACGCGTGGCCGCATCACGTTCCGCCTCAAGTAGAGCCCCCGAAGCGAAAGCAAGGATTCGATGAAAGTCCGCCCTTCAGTCAAGCCGATGTGCGAACGGTGCCGCGTGATCAAGCGGCACGGCCGCACGATGGTTATTTGCACCAATCCCCGGCACAAGCAAAGGCAGGGCTAGGAACTAGATGGCACGTATCGCGGGCGTCAATCTCCCGAATCAGAAGCGGCTCGAGATCGGTCTCACGTACATCTACGGGATCGGCCAGTCGACCGCACAGAAGATCTGCAAAGACCTCGGCCTCGATCCGAACGAGAAGATTCGTGACCTCACCGACGAGGAAGTGACGAAGCTCCGGACGATGATCGACACGCTCGAAGTCGAGGGCGATCTCCGCCGAGAGCGCTCGCAGGCGATCAAGCGCCTCTCCGAGATCGGCTGCTACCGGGGCGTGCGACATAGGCGCGGCCTGCCGGTGAACGGACAGCGAACGAAGACGAACGCGCGAACCCGCAAAGGCCCGAAGAAGACCGTCGGTCGCGGAAAGAAAGGCAAGTAGATGGCGCCTCCTCGTAAAGCGGCGGCCACTCGAGGCCGCACTCGCCGCCGTGTGCGCAAGAACGTCGCCATCGGCCAGGCGCACATCAAGACCTCGTTCAACAACACGATCGTGTCGCTCACCGATACGGACGGCAACGTGATCGCGTGGGAGTCCGCCGGCTCGGCCGGGTTCAAGGGCTCGCGCAAGTCGACGCCGTTCGCTGCCCAGGTGACCGCCGACAACTGCGCGCGCAAGGGAATGGAGCACGGCTTGCAGAAGGTCGAAGTGTTCGTGAAAGGCCCGGGCTCCGGCCGCGAGACGGCGATTCGCTCGCTGCAGGCCGCGGGGCTCGAGATTCTCGGCGTGCGTGACGTCAGCCCGCAGGCGCATAACGGCGTCCGCCAGAAGAAGCGGCGGAGGGTCTAGTGGCTAGGGATCTCGGACCGAAGTGCCGTATGTGTCGCCGGGAGGGCGTCAAGCTCTTCCTCAAGGGCGAGCGTTGCCTGACCGAGAAGTGCGCGATCGAGCGCCGCTCGTATCCGCCGGGCGAGCACGGACGCGGCCGCATCAAGCAGAGCGAGTACCTGCTGCAGCTGCGCGAGAAGCAGAAGACCCGTCGCACGTACGGCTTGCTCGAGAAGCAGTTCCGCACCACCTTCGAGAAGGCATCGCGTGGCGCCGGCTCGACCGGCGAGAACCTCCTGCGGCTGCTCGAGACGCGGCTCGACAACGTCGTGTATCGGCTCGGCTTCGCGGGCTCGCGGGCCCAAGCGCGCCAGCTCGTTCGCCACGGCCACTTCAACGTCAACGGCCGTCGGGTCAACATCCCGAGCTTCGGCGTACGCCCCGGCTTCGTAATCACGCTCCGTGCGGGGAGCCCGGTTGAGTCGCTCGTCCGCGACGCCACCGATCTCACCGCCTCGGTGGCGCCCTGGCTTCAGGCCGACCACGAGGGCCTCTCCGGCACCGTGCTGAAGTGGCCGGAGCGCGCCGAGATCGACACGCCCGTTCAGGAATCACTCATCGTCGAGCTCTACAGCAAGTAGCGCTCAGCAGGAAGTAAAGGCGAGCCTTGGCTCACCTTATGAAGATCGAGAAAGGATCGAATTGTCTACCCGTTCCAGCCTGATGGACTTCCAAGTTCCACGGATCGTCGCCGAAGAGAGCGATGAGCACCGTGGTGTGTTCGAGATCGAGCCGCTCGACCGCGGCTTCGGTTACACGTTCGGCAACTCGCTGCGCCGTGTGCTGCTCTCCTCCCTCGAGGGTGCTGCGGTCACCGCCGTCAAGATCGAAGGCGTCGCGCACGAGTTCACGACGCTCCCGGGTGTTCGGGAGGACGTCACCGACATCATCCTGAATCTCAAGAACCTGATCTGCCGGCTGCACGGCGAGTCACCCGAGATCGAGGTGCACATCGCGAAGAAAGGCCCCGGCGTCGTCACTGCCGCCGACATCGAGGCGCCGGCCGACCTCGAGATCCTGAATCCCGAGCTCGAGATCGCGCATCTCGCCGACAAGGGCAAGCTCGAGATCTCGCTCACCATCGGCCGCGGCCGCGGCTACACGCCGGCCGAGCTGAATCGAGGCCCGGAGACGTCGATCGGCGTCATCCCGATCGACTCGATCTTCTCGCCCGTTCGGCGTGTCGCCTACGAGGTCGAGTCGGCTCGCGTTGGTCAGCGCACCGACTTCGACAAGCTCCGCCTCGACGTCACGACGGACGGCTCGGTCGATCCGAAGGACGCGATTTCCGAGGCTGCGCGGATCCTGATCAGCCAGCTCGCGATCTTCACCGATCTCGATTCGATCCCGGGCTACGGTGAGATGGCGGCCGAGGCCGCTGCCGAGTCGACGGTCTCCCACGGGATGGAGAACTTCCCGATCGAGGAGCTCGAGCTCGGCGTCCGCTCGTACAACTGCCTGAAGCGCGTTGGCATCGAGACAATCGGCGATCTCACCTCGAAGTCCGAGGCCGAGCTCGCAGCGATCCCGAACTTCGGCCGGAAATCGGTCGAAGAGGTTCGCGAGACGCTGGCCGCCCACGGTCTCACGCTCAAGGGCGAGGACCTGCCCCAGTGAACCTCCGAACAGCAATTAGTGAGTTTCAGCGACGCGAGCTGCGGCGCACTGCGTCGTCCTCAGTCGCGTCCATATCTACAGATATGGACGCTCCCTGCGTCCTAGCATCGCTTGCAGCTCCCGTCCCTGAAACCCGAAATCGCTATCCGAAGACTCACTCGTGAGGCACGGGAAATCCGGAAAGAAGCTCGGTCGCGATTCGGCGCACCGCAAGGCGCTCTACTCGAACCTTGCGGGTGCGCTGTTCACGCACGGGCGGATTCGGACGACCGAGGCGAAAGCCAAGGCGGTCAAGCCGTACGCCGAGAAGCTGATCACGCTCGGCAAGCGCGGCGACCTGCACGCGCGGCGGCAGGCTCTCGCTGCGCTGCGGACGAACGATGTCGTGCATCACCTGTTCGCCGAGGTCGCGCCGCGATTCGCCGACCGGCCGGGTGGCTACACGCGGATCGTCAAGCTCGGCCCGCGGCTCGGTGATGCTGCCGACATGGTC
This sequence comes from Gaiellales bacterium, assembly GCA_038216845.1. Classification (GTDB taxonomy): domain Bacteria; phylum Actinomycetota; class Thermoleophilia; order Gaiellales; family Gaiellaceae; genus Gaiella. The sequence continues at coordinate 7,361 of JBBQPW010000101.1, forward strand.
TATCTCGAGCTCGTCGACCACGATCCTGCCGCGCCCGTCGCGGGATAGCTTGCAGCAGGAGGGCGCCGAGAGGCGCTTTCCTCGTTCTAGGGTAGGCGGGTGAAGCTCCGGCTGACACTCGAGTACGACGGCGCCGGTTTCTGTGGGTGGGCGCGACAGCCGGGGCTGCGGACGATCGAAGACACGGTTCGCCACGCGCTGGACCGAGTGTTTCCGCGTTGGGACGAGCTCGTGGTTGGCGGGAGAACCGACACCGGGGTTCATGCGCGAGGCCAGGTCTGCTCGGTCGAAGTCGAAGATGGGCCACCGGTGGAGCGCGCAGCCGAGGCGCTCAATACCGTCCTGCCGGATGACGTGGCGGTGCTCTCGGCAGCTGTCGTTGCGAGCGATTTCCACGCGCGGTTCTCGGCACGATCCCGTTCGTATCGCTACGTCGTCCTGAACCGCCGTGAGCGGTCGGCTCTGGAGGCGCGGCGTGCGCTGTGGGTGCCGCAACCGTTGGATATGGAGTTGCTGGATACGGCGGCGACGCTGATCATCGGCGAGCACGACTTTCGCGCCTTCACGCCGACGGAGACGCAGCATCACCTGTTCGTTCGGGAGGTGTTCGCGGCCCGTTGGGAGCGCCAGGGAGATCACCTGCATTTCACCGTCACCGGCAACTCGTTCCTACGTCACATGGTGCGCACGCTCGTGGGGACGATGCTCGAGCGCGGCGGCGAGGGGCTGACCGAGCTGCTCGCCGGCGCGCAGCGTTCGGAGGCGGGCATGACCGCTGCGCCGTGGGGCCTCTACCTCGAGCGCGTCGACTACTAACTCGGATTCCCAAACAGCGAGTTGGCACCTGGTTGGGTGTG
>JBBQPW010000102.1:0-8188 GCA_038216845.1 Gaiellales bacterium
GCGTGGCTCGGCCCGGCGTTCGAGACCCCGGCCGAGATTCGGCTCTCTCGTGCGGTTGGCGCGGATCTCGTCGGCATGTCGACGGTCCCGGAGGTGTTAGCGGCGCGCCACATGGGGCTTCGCTGCCTCGCGATCTCCTGCGTGACGAACATGGCGGCGGGAGTTCTCCCCGAGCCGATCGACCACGAGAAGGTGCTCGAGGTCGGCGGTGCAGCGCAGGGCCGGCTGACCGCTCTCCTGCGGGAGCTCTTGCCTGCGCTTGCGGCATAGCGCGGTCGCCGACCTAGACTTCGAGTGTGACGCCGTCGCTCCGCAGCCTGCCGTCGGTCGATCGGCTGCTCGCCGATCCTCGGCTTGCCGGCGAGCCTCGGCCGCTGGCGCTCGCGGCGGTGCGCGCTGCGCTCGAACGCGCTCGCGAGGAGATCGGCGCAGGGCGCGATCCGGGGGATCCGGTCGAGCTCGCGCTCGTCGAGCTCTCGGCCGCCCGCCGCCCGTCGCTGCGGCGTGTGCTCAACGCGACCGGAGTGCTCGTGCACACGAATCTCGGGCGCGCGCCGCTGGCCGACGCCGCATTGGCACGCGTCGCCGAGGTCGGCGGCGGCTACTCGAACCTGGAGTACGACCTCGAGGTCGGCGCGCGCGGATCGCGGCAGGACCACCTCGCCGGCCTGCTCACCCGTTTGACGGGGGCCGAGGCCGCGCTCGTCGTCAATAACAATGCGGCCGCCGTGCTGCTCGCCCTCGCCGCTCTGGCCGAGGGCCGCGATGTCCTTGTCTCGCGCGGCGAGCTGATCGAGATCGGCGATGGCTTCCGCATCCCCGACGTGCTCGCTCGATCGGGCGCGAGGCTTGTCGAGGTCGGGACGACGAACCGGACGCGTGCCGCTGATTACGAGCGTGCGATCCGGCCCGAGACCGCGCTGCTCCTGCGCGTCCACCAGTCGAACTTCCGCGTCGTCGGCTTCGGGGGACAGCCGCTTCTCGCCGAGTTGGCCGAGGTCGCCCGGGGCCATGGGCTGCCGCTCGTCGACGACCTCGGGTCGGGTGCGCCGTTCACTGTCGGTGACGAGCCGACGGCCGCGGCTAGCCTTTCCGCCGGCGCCGATCTCGTCTGCTTCTCGGGCGACAAGCTGCTCGGCGGCCCGCAGGCGGGGATCGTCGTCGGCGGGGCCGATCTTGTCGAGAGACTGCGTCGCCATCCGCTCCAGAGGGCGCTCCGCGCCGACAAGCTGACGCTCGCTGCGCTCGAAGGGACGCTCCAGCTCTGCCTGGATCCGGAGCGGGCGCGCCGCGAGATTCCCGTCCTCCGGATGTTCGACGAGGCCACAGAGGTCGTCCGCGAGCGGGCCGTGCGCTTGGCCGAGCTCGTGGGCGGCGAGGTCGAGGAGACCGTTGGGCGCGTCGGCGGCGGCGCGCTTCCCCTTGCCGAGCTGCCGAGCTTCGCCTGTGCGATCGAGGAGGCCCTCGCCGAGCCACTCCGCCAGGGCGAGCCGCCGGTGATCGGCATCGTCCGAGACGGCCGGCTGCTGCTCGACTGCCGCACTCTTCGCGACGACGAGATCGACGAGGTTGCCTCGACGGTCGCAGCAGCCCGCGTGCGGTGAGCTCGTGCCGTTGACGATCGGCACTGCGGGGCACATCGACCATGGGAAGACGTGGCTCGTGCGGGCGCTGACCGGAAAGGACACTGACCGGCTGCCGGAGGAGCAGCGGCGCGGGATCTCCATCGACCTCGGCTATGCGCCGCTCGATCTGCCGGACGGGCGAAGGCTCTCGCTCGTCGATGTTCCGGGTCACGAACGGTTTGTCAGGGCGATGGTGGCGGGCGCGACCGGGATCGACCTGTTCCTGCTCGTCGTCGACGCAGGTGAGGGCGCGCGGCCGCAGACCCATGAGCACCTCGCGATTCTGCGCCTGCTGGGGATCGAACACGGCGTCGTCGCGGTGACGAAGGCGGACGCGGTCGACGAGGAGACGCTCGAGCTCGCGCTCGACGAGGCGCGCGAGTTGATCCCGGGAGCCGAGGTCGTGGCGGTGAGCGCGAAGTCCGGCGCAGGGCTCGACGATCTGCGCGCGGCGATCGCGCGCGCTGCCGACACCGTCCGTCAGGCGCCGACTGACGGGCCAGCGCGACTCTATGTCGATCGCGTGTTCACTCTGCGCGGCATCGGCACGATCGCCACCGGCACGCTCTGGTCGGGGTCGATCGCGGCCGGCGACGTCCTCCGCGTGGAACCGGGCGGCGCCGAGGCGCGTGTGCGGTCGGTTCAGGTGCACGACGCAGCGGTGGATCGAGCCGAAGCGGGCCAGCGCGTCGCCCTCGCCCTTCCGGGAATCGAGCGGCGCGAGCTCCATCGTGGCGATGCGCTCGTTACTCCGGGTGCCTTTCCGGTCTCGTACCGCCTGGACGTGACGCTCGACGAAGTCGTGCCCATCTCAGACGGCGCGGTATTGACGGTGCACCACGGAACCGCCCGCATCCCGGCGCGCGTCCATCGGATCGGCGAGCGCGGCGCGCAGCTCCGCCTGTCGTCGCCCGCGATCGCCGCGCGCGGCGATCGCCTAGTCCTTCGGGCCGCGACGACGGTCGGTGGCGGCGTCGTGCTCGATCCGGCGCCCCCGCGTCACGTCGATGTGGGGCGGCTGGACCTCGTCGAGCGCGGGGACATCACATCGACGATCCACGCGCCCGTGCGTGCGTCGTCGATCGAACATCTGGTTGACGGTACGAACACAGCCGCTGGAGACTGGATCTATTCAGAAGCGTGGCTCGAGGAGCTGCGCGAAGAGCTCCGCCGCCGAATCATGGCCGCCGACCCGCTCGACCCGGGCGTCAGCGTGCCGGCCGAGCCGTGGGCGGTCGAGATCGTGCCGTTGCTCGGCTTCGAGCGGCGCGGGTCGCGGCTGTATCTACCCGGGACCGCCGAGTCGCTCGCCGAGCGCGAGGAGGACGTCGCCGCCCTCGAGCAGCTCCTGCGGGACGCCGGCATTGCCGCGACGAAGGTCGACGATCCAGCCCTTGCGCGCGCCCTCGAGCGACAGGGCCGGCTCGTCCGTCTCGGCGACGCATACGTGGTCGGTTCCGACGCGTATGCGCTCGCTCGCGAAGCGCTCGTCCGCGAATGCGAGGCCGCTGGGGACATAGCACTCGCTCGTTTCCGCGACCTCGTCGGAACCGGCAGACGCGACGCGCAGCTGCTGCTCGAACGGTTCGACGTCGACGGCATCACCCGCCGGATCGGCGATCGGCGTGTCCTGCGTCGTCGTCAGGCCGCGGCCGGCTCGTCGGGCTCGGCGAGCTCGATAGACGAAGGATCGACGCCGAGCACGACCACGTCGTAGTCGACCTCCGGAAAGTGTTCCCGGTCGAGCTCGAGGGTCACAGTTGAACCTCCCGGCCGATAGGCCAGGAAGACTCGGTGCGAACGCCCGTCAGTGGGGACGGCTGCGGGCTCGATCCGGGCAAGTCGCCGGACGCTCGCCGGTGGCCACATCGGCCTCGCGTCGCAGCGAGTGCGAGTCGAATCCGCGGGCGGGCGAATGACCGTTGTCCCCCCGTCCGGGCGCCGGAACCCGCGCCGAGGTACGCTTGCCGAGGTAGCGGTTTCGTAGGAATTGATCGGGCGGGATGCGAAAGCTCCTCCAGATAGTCGTCCGGTCGGCCGATGTCGCTATCTAGCCCTCCCTATGACCATGGATTCCGTGAACTCGCCCCTGAACGGCAACCCGTACCTCTTTTGCCGAGCCATGGGATGGCTCGGCGTGGGACACGCCTGCCCGACGGGACCGTGCGGGGGTGAGGCATGCCTGTGGCCGAGCTACGGCGCCCAGGCAAGGCTACGGCTCTGATCCGGGTCGAGCGCCACGAGTACGGCCCCCGGGTCTACATCCTCGGGCAGCGGATCCACGAGCTTGCGGTCGGGCTCGCAGTCCTGGCTGCGATCGCCGTAGCCGTCGTCTTTGACATCATCCAGCTCACGGACGGTTTCATCGCTGCTGGGCTGCTCGGTGCCTGGCTCGTGATCAAAGACTGGCGCGATCTCTTCCCGCGCCTCCGGAACACGTCGATCCACACCCGCTTCGCGGTTCATCGGTCGGCTACGGCTCTCCGCCCCCGACGCCCGGGGCTACCACTCGTCGTCGCAGCAGCGACGCTGCTCGTCGCGATCGTCAACGCGGTCTCGGCCATCACGCCGAACATCGCATGGCGAGGACGGCTCCTCCTGAACCTCGAGCCCATCTCCAGCGTGCCGATCTTCCACCAGGTCGCCCTGCCGCTCAGCGTCGCGCTCGGGCTTGCCGCCGTCTACCTCTACCGTCGCCGACGGCGCGCGCTCCACCTCGCGGTCGTTCTGCTCCTCGGACTGGCGGTCTTGAACATCTTCAAGGGCCTGGACGTCGAAGAGGCGATCCTGGACCTCGCGCTCGCGATCGCGCTCTTCGGAGGACGCCAAGCGTTCAGGGTCGAGCACGAGCGGCTGGCGCTCCGCTCGACGATCATCCCGCTGGCGATTGCCGCACTTGCGGTCTCGGTCGCTTCGGTCATATCGGTGTGGGTCGCAGGTCGCACCGACCCGAGCGTCGACACGGCGGCGAAGGAGGCGTGGTCGCTCCTGTCCTGGCAGCCGGGGCCGATCCTCTTCGACGATCCCGTCGCACCCTTCGTCGTGCGCGGTCTGATGATCGTCGCGCTCTTCGCCGCTGCCTGGGCGCTGTTCCGGCCGCGCCGGCCGGCGTGTACAGCCGAGCCGGAGCGCTGCCTCGCGCGCGAGGTCGTTCACGAGCATGGTCGCGACACGCTGGCGAGCTTCAAGCTCCGAAGCGACCTCGAATATCTTTTCTGCCCCGACCGCCGCGCGTTCCTCGGGTATCGGGTCGAGGGTCGCGTGCTGCTCGTTTCGGGCGACGCGGTCGGCCCGGACGACGCCCTGCCGGCGTTGATCGCCGAGGCGCGGGGGTTCGCAGACGAGCACGGCTTGAAGCTTGGCGTGACCGGTGCGAGCGAGTCGGCCGCCGCGAGCTGGCGTGCCGCCGGCTTCCGCTCGCTCTATCTCGGCGATGAGGCGATCGTCGACACGGGTGAGTTCTCGCTCGACGGACGTGCGATCCGCAAGGTGCGCCAGTCGGTGACGCGACTCGTCGCCGGTGGCTTCACGGCGGCGGTCGAAGCGGTCGCCGATCTCTCCCCCGCGAATCTCGCCGAGCTCGAGGCAATCTCGGACCGTTGGCGCGACGGCCAGCCCGAGCGTGGCTTTTCGATGTCCATCGGCGGGCTCACCGACGGCCCAGCGGGCGACGGGCTCGTCGTGGTCGCACGGGATGGCGACGGCACGGCGCGCGGCTGGATCCACTTCTTGCCTTCGTACGGTCGTCCTGCGATGTCACTCTCGCTGATGCGGCGAGATCGCGACACACCGAACGGGCTCACCGAGTTCCTGGTCGTTCGCTCGATCGAGCTGCTCCGTGAACGCGGCATCGAGGAGGTGTCGCTCAACTTCGCAGCCTTCGCGCGTCCGTTCCGGAGCCCGCGTGGTCGAATGGATCGCACGTTCGCGCGCCTGCTCGGATTCGCAAGCCGCTGGTTCCAGATCGAGAGCCTGTACCGCTTCAACGCAAAGTTCTTCCCACGGTGGGAGCCGCGGTACCTGTTGTACGAGAGCTCGGCGGCGTTGCCCGCGATTGGGCTCGCGGTGCTCGTGGCAGAGGGCCAGCTTCCCCGGTCGTTCACCGCTCTGCTCCGTTCCGGTGCCACGGCGGCGTAGTTCCGATCGCGCTTCTCGCGCTCCTCCTTCTCGCCGGCGCGGCTGTCGGCTGCGGCCCCGCACACCGGCAGCTCCGCTCCTCACACGGCGGCACCGCGCGGCGGCGGCGTGGGCTACTGAAGATCACCCGACCGCGCGCTCGCCAACCTCCAGCCGCAACGGCAAACGGTTCGCGGCCGGCGCCAGGGCAGGCCCAGCGGCGGTCGAAGGCGCACGAAGGGTTGAAGGCGAAGTTGAAGTCGAGGACGAGCCGGTCGCCTCCGGTTCCGAGGTCGGCGCCCTTGACCGTGTCGGGGACGTAGCGGCCGCCACCGTACGTCTCACGGTCGCTCGTCTCGTCCGCGACCGCGACGAGGATGCCGCCGCCGTAGCCCTCGTTCCAGTTCAGCTCGAGCTCGTGCTCAGTTTCGCCGAGCTCGAAGCGCGCGATGCCGACGCGGCTGAACGCGAACGTGCCGCCGGTGCTAGCCGGGATCGGGCTCGGCACGGGCGCGCTGTCGGTGACCCTGGCGGTGACGCGGTAGGCCGCGTCGCAAGGGAAGAATGCGTCGCCGTAGCCCGCGCGCGTATCGGCGGGGACGGGCGATTGCGGGTGAGTCCGGTAGAGCTCGGTGCGCACGTCGCATCAGTGGTGCCACGCGACCTCTGGGTCGTCGGTGGCTCGGACCGCTGCGTAGAGCGAAAAGATGCGCCGCTTCCAGTCGAGCAGGTCGAGCGCCTCGAGAGCACCGAACGCATGCACGTCTGTCTCGTCGACCAAGGCGATCATTCCCCGTTCGTCCCGTTACCGCGCCGTTCGTTACGCCGTGCCGTCGTGACGGTTTCCCTGGGCTGGTCTGGCGGGCGTTCGCGCGTCAGGCGAGCTTCTCGGCCACGATGAGACAGCCGATTCCCAGCAGCGCGAGACCGGCGAGCCGCTCGGCCCACTCGCGCGCCGCGATGCCCACGCGCTCGCCCAGCCTCAGGCCGAGCTGCGCGAGGGCGAACGCTTGCAGGCCGATCAGGATCACGGCAAGCACGATCGACACGTCGAGCAAGCCGATGGTGAAGCCCATGGCGAGCTCGTCGAGGCTGATGCTGATCCCCAGCCCGATCAGCGCGAGACCGCTGGTGTCGAGAAAGCCCGCGACCTTCGCCGTCTCATCGTCGTCGTCGCCGAGCAGAACGTACGCGCCGAGCGCGAAGAGGGCACCCGCCGCTATGTAATCGGCGGCGCTCCCGATCGCCCGGCCAAGCCCGTGTCCGATGAAGAGGCCGATCACCGGCATGGCCATCTCGAACGCGGTCAATAGGAGGCTGAGCTTCAGTCGCGCCCGCTTCGGCAGGCCGCCCATCCCGAGCGCGGCCGATACAGCGAAAGTGTCCAGACCGAGCGGGAGGACGAAGAGAATCAGCTTCAGCATCTCGCGACGCTACGGCTCGCTCTCGCGGCCGACCCGAGCGGCCGCTGTGCCATTTGGCCGCTCGGGTCGGCCCCCGGCGCTAGTCGCGCGGTGTGGGTGGCTCGGTCTGGTACCCGTCGCCTCCGATCGGGATCGATGAGCTCGGACCGCCGTCCCCGCTGGTACCGCCGTGAGGGTCGATGGTCGGGGTTGGGCCATCGCTTGTCCCTGTGGACTGGGGTTCGACCTCGCCGCGCCAGGCCCCGGTGGCATGCCCTTCTCGTTCGATCATCGCCTTAAAGCTCTCGAGGTCTGCTTTGACGCGTCGTTCGTCGGCCCCCAGGGCGCTGCCGACCTTCTCGATGATCCCGTCGCTCTCGTAGTCCATCTGAGCCGTCACCTTGCACGATGTGTCGCTGAGGCGATGAAACGTGACCACACCAGCGTTCGACCTGCCACTGGTCGATTTCCAGGCGACCCGCTCGTCCGGCTTCTGCTCTGTGATCACGGCGTCCCACTCGACGATCTTGCCGCCGATCTCGGCTTGCCAGTGAAGATGCGTGTCATCGACCTGGCGCACTTCGCTGATGTCCTCCATAAACCGTGGAAACTCCTCGAACTGCGTCCACTGGTTGTAGGCGGTCGGGACGGGGACGTTCACCTCGATCGACTGTTCGATCCTCGACATCGGCGTGCTCCTTCGCGTTTGTATGGGCTACTACGGACAACAGACCGCGGCGATTTCCCGCCGCGCCCGACCGCTTGACTCGGCGGTGTCGACCAAAGTTCGTGCGGTATTCGGCCTCGCCGGGTGCTTCTGCCTCAGACATCGGCGATCAGAACCTCGGCTCGTAGGTCGCGTTGGCGATCCCCTCGTGCAGCGCTCGCTGCAGGTTGACGTCGATCAACTCGGTCGGCCAGATCTCGGTTGCTTCGGGATGAGTGGTCGTTCGCCGACCGCCTCCGGTGTCCGGCGGAGCACCCGGGGCGGCATCCACGCTGGCATGCCGCCCCGGGCCCGTGTGCTAGGAGGGCACCTAGCCG
>JBBQPW010000103.1:0-8150 GCA_038216845.1 Gaiellales bacterium
TGTTTCTCGAAGGCGACGAGCCCACGGTCGTCTACTTCGGGAAGCTGCTCTACAACAAGGGCGTCCACGTCCTGCTCGAGGCGATGCGGCACGTCGACGCGCGAACGGTCGTCGTCGGCTTCGGCGACTATCGCGCCGAGCTGGAGGCGCTCGCTGCGCCGCGCACGCTCTTCACGGGTCCTCTGGAGCACCGCCATCTCGTGCATCTGCTCGCGCTCGCCGACGTTACCGTTGTGCCGTCGATCTTCCCCGAGGCGTTCGGCATGGTCGCGGCCGAGGCCGCCTCCGCCGGCTCGCCACCACTCGTCGCGCGCCACTCGGGCCTCGCTGAGATCGCCTTGGGGCTCGAGGCCGCCTATCCACCACACCTCCGCGATCTCGCGAGCTTCGAGTCCGGCGACAGCGGCAATCTGGCAGCGAAACTCAATCGCCTCTTGACGCTCTCGACGGCAGACAGGGCCGAGCTTTCCCGCGCTGCGCGAGCGACCTCGATCGAGCTCTGGAGCTGGGCCGGTGTCTCACAACGGCTGCTCGCGTTGGCGTCTGCCTAGGTCGGCAACGCTTCAACTACGATAGTCCGCCCATGGGCGACGCTCAGCGCTTGAGCCCCGAGGAGCAGGTCGAGTTCGCCCGCGACCAGTTCGAGGCGGGCACCGATTTCACCGTGGCCGTCGAGGAGGAGTTCGCGCTCCTCGACCCCGCGACCCTCGACCTCGTGAACCGGTTCGAAGACGTGCAGGCGGCGGCCGTCGGCACCGCACTCGAGCCCGACCTCGTCGGCGAGCTCATCGCCTCCGAGGCCGAGGTGAAGACCGGCCGGTGCGAGACGTTCGCCGAGATTCCAGCGCGGATGGCCGAACGCCGCGCGCAGCTCCTCGCCCTCGTCGAGCCGCTCGGGCTGACGATCGGTGCGACGGGCACGCATCCATGGGCCAACTGGAAGGACCAGCGGATCATCGACACGCCGCACTACCGGCGGAACGACGAGTTGCTCCGCTACGTCGTCTGGCGCAACAACACGTTCGGCCTGCACGTCCACGTCGGCATCCGTGGCGCCGACCGTGCGATCGCAGTCTGCAACGGGCTGCGCGCGTTCCTGCCGGAGCTCCTGGCGCTGTCGGCAAGCTCGCCGTTCGTCGAGAACGTCGTCTCGGGCCTCCACTCGACGAGGACGCAGATCTTCACGCGCTTCTTCCCTCGCTGCGGCGTCCCCGATGCATACGACGGCTGGGACGGGTTCGAGGACTACGTCCGGTTCCTCTATGACACGGGTTCGATCACCGAGCACACGCAGCTCTGGTGGAGCGTTCGCCCGCACCTCAACTTCCCGACCGTGGAGATCCGGATCTGCGACGGACAGCCGGAGCTCGCCGAGTCGCAGTCGCTGGTAGCGCTCGCGACGTCGCTGGCTGTTCGCCTGGCACGGGCGTACGACGAAGGCGAGCCGATTGCGCTCCATCCGCATCGCCTGATCGAGGAGAACATGTGGCGGGCAATACGCTACGGCCTCGGCGGCGAGCTGATCGACCTCGATCGGGGTGACGTCGTCGCTGCTCGCACGAGGATCGAGCGGCTGATCGAATGGGTGCAGCCGATCGCCGAGGAGATCGATGCCGCGCCTTATCTTGCGGTTCCGGAGAGGAACGCCGCCGAGCGTCAGATCGCGCGTAGCGAGGCCGGGACGACGCTGGCCGAGATCTTCGCCGAGCAGATCGCGGCAACGACCGCAGAGCGCGCTATCGGTTAGGTCGCAGCCGAAGCCTGCGACCTGCATAATCTGACGCTGGCGCGTTTTGGCGCTTTTGTTCGTCCTGGCGTGACTTTGGAGGGTTGAGTGGACTTCTTTCATGATCATGCCGTGCTGTTCGCGCTTGTTTGCGCGGGCGTCGCGGTTGCGTACGGGCTTTGGCTGACCTACTGGCTGCTGAAACAACCGGCCGGGAACGAGCGGATGCGGGAGATCTCCGCGGCCGTTCAGGAAGGTGCGGCGGCTTACCTGCGCAAGCAGTACAAGGCGATCGCGATCGTCGCGGTCGTGCCGTTCCTGATTCTCGGCTTCTACCACCAGCTCGGCTGGGGTACGGCGTTCGGCTTCCTGATCGGCGCCGTCTTGTCGTCGGCGGCCGGCTTCATCGGGATGAACGTCGCCGTACGCTCCAACACGCGCACCGCGGAGGCGGCCCGCGAAGGGATCGCACCGGCGTTCAAGGTCGCCTTCCGCGCCGGCTCGGTGACGGGGCTGCTCGTCGTCGGTCTCGGCTTGCTCGGCGTCGCGGGCTATTACTGGTTCCTCACCGCAGGCCTGAACAACAGTCCGGCGTCCGCGGTTGACGATCTCATCGGGCTAGCCTTCGGCGGCTCGTTGATCTCGGTCTTCGCGCGACTCGGCGGCGGGATCTTCACGAAGGCTGCCGATGTCGGCGCCGACCTCGTCGGCAAGATCGAGGCTGGGATCCCCGAGGACGACCCGCGGAACCCGGCCGTGATCGCGGACAACGTGGGGGACAACGTCGGCGACTGCGCCGGCATGGCCGCTGACCTGTTCGAGACGTACGCCGTCACTGCGGTCGCGGTGATGCTGCTCGGCATCCACTTCCCCGACGCGAGGCTGTGGCTGTATCCACTCTCGCTCGGCGGCATCTCGATTCTCGCTTCCGTCGTGGGCACCTTCTTTGCCCGCGTCGGCAAGGGGCCGAACGGAATCATCAACGCGCTCTACATGAGCGTGATCATCGCCACGATCCTTTCCGCGATCGGGTTCATCCCGGTGACGAAGGCGTTCGACGGTGGCAAGTTCTCGTTCTGGCAGCTGTACGGCTCCGCGCTCGTCGGTCTCGGTGTCACGTTCCTTCTCGTCGCCATCACCGAGTACTACACGGGTAGCCGCTGGCTGCCGGTGAAGAAGATCGCGGAGGCCTCCCAGACCGGCCATGCCACGAACATCATCGCCGGGCTCGCCTACGGGATGCAGGCGACGGCGGCTCCGGTGATCGTGATCGCAGGCGGTGTGGTCGCAGCGTACGAGATCGCCGGCGGCAACATCTACGGGATCGGCGTCGCCGTGATGGCGCAGCTCTCGATGTGCGGCCTGATCGTCGCCCTCGACGCGTACGGCCCGGTCACCGACAACGCGGGCGGTATCGCAGAGATGGCGGACATGCCCGAGTCGGTTCGCGGCGTGACCGATCCGCTCGACGCGGTCGGCAACACCACGAAGGCCGTGACGAAGGGCTACGCGATCGGCTCCGCCGGCCTCGCGGCCCTGATCCTGTTCGACCAGTACACGACGGGGCTGCGCGACAAGGGGCTCGACACTGCCTTCCAGCTCAGCGATCCGTACGTGATCGCCGGCCTCTTCATCGGCGGGATGATGCCGTTCCTCTTCGCCTCGCTCGCGATGACCGCAGTCGGGCGCGTGGGCGGCGAGGTGGTACAGGAAGTGCGTCGCCAGTTCCGGGAGAACCCGGGCATCATGGAGGGCACCTCGCGACCCGACTACTCTCGGGCCATCGGCATTGTGACCTCGTCGGCGATCAAGGGCATGCTCGCACCCGCCGCAATCCCGATTGCGATCCCGATCATCGTGGGGATCCTGAGCGCGAAAATGCTCGGTGGCCTGCTGATCGGCACGATCGTCACGGGCCTGTTCCTCGCCATCTCGATGACCTCGGGTGGAGGCGCTTGGGACAACGGCAAGAAGCTGATCGAGGACGGCGCGTTCGGCGGCAAGGGCTCCGAAGCCCATGCGGCCGCGGTAACCGGCGACACGGTCGGTGACCCCTACAAGGATACCGCCGGCCCGGCGATCAACCCGATGATCAAGATCGCGAACATCGTCGCGATCCTGATCATCCCGCTCATCGCCTCGATCCACGGCTAAGAATCGGGGTCACGTCTTCCTTGTTCCGGCGCCGGAACAAGGAAGACCTGATCCGCTCAGTCGATCAGCTTGCGGGTCATCGCGTGGATCGCGATTCGCCACATGACGAGCCCAAAGACCACAAGCGCGCCGACGCGGCCGACGTCGGTCCACCCGACGAATCCGAAGGCGGCGTGCCGGACGAGCTCGACGCAGTGATGAAGGGGGTTGAAGTCGCCCGCGATCTGCGCCCAGCGGGGAAGACCGCTCAGCGGAAAGAACGTGCCGGCGACGAGGAAGAGCGGCGTCAGGACGGCGCTGATCACGTAGTTGAAGTTCTCGATCGAGCTCGCGAAGCCGGCGATGCTGATCCCGAAGCAGGCCCAGCCGAAGCCCGCCAGGAAGGCGATGCCCGGCACGGTGAGCATCCCGTAGGCGGGGTCGAGGCCGAAGGCGATGGCAACGAGCAACGGCACGCACCCGTAGACGCTGGCACGGGTCGCGACCCATAGCGCCTCGGCCGTAACGAGCTCCTCGGTGTCGACGGGCGCCGCGAGGATCGCGTCGTAGGTGCGCTGGAACTTGTACTTGATGAACGTCCCGAACATCGCCGGGAAGGCGCTCGAGAACAGCACTGCGGTGGCGACAGTGCCCGTGCCGACGAATTGCACATAGTCGTAGCCGCCGACCCGGCTCACGAGCGAGCCAAAGCCGAAGCCAAACGCGAGGAGGTAGAAGGTCGGCTCGACCGTCGAGGAGAACGTCGTCGAGCGCCAGTAGGAGGAGAAGTTGACGATCTCGCGCACGAGAACGCCGGTCATGGCGGAGCGTTCAAGGCGGCCGAGTCGCCGGCCGCTCGAGGCAGGTGTGCTCGACATCAGCCGATCTCCTCGCCGGTGAGCAGAACGAACACATCCTCGAGGTTCGTTGGCCGCCGCTCGCCCTGGGGTGCGCTACCGTCGGCGCCTTCGACGCCCAGCACGGAGATGCTCGTGCCGGTGCGCCGTGTGCGCAGCCCCGCGTCGGCGGCTGCGTTCTCGACCTCGGCCAGCTTTGCCGGCGAGCCGTAGACCTCGACGGCCACGCGGCCCGCGTGCTCTGCGACGAGCTGAGCGGGTGGCCCGGCCGCCACGGCCTTCCCGTGGGACATGATCATGACGGTGTCTGCGAGTCGCTCCGCCTCTTCGATGTAGTGCGTCGACATCAGGATCGTCGTCCCTTCGGCGCGCAACGCGTCGATCAGCGCCCAGAGCTCCTGGCGCACTTGCGGATCAAGGCCGACGGTCGGCTCGTCGAGCAGCACGAGCCGCGGACGGTGCACGAGGGCGCGGGCGATGAGCAGCCGCCGGCGCATGCCGCCGGAGAGCTTGTCGGTGCGGGAGTCGCGGCGATTGACGAGATTGGCGAGCTTCAGCGCCCGTTCGATCGCATCTCGCCGCTCCGCGCGGGCGACGCGGTACAGATGCGTGAAGACTCGGAGGTTCTGCTCGACCGTGAGTGTGACGTCGAGGTTGTCGAGCTGCGGGACGACGCCGCACTGCGCTCGGGCTGCCTTGGACTCGCCGGGGAGTCGAAAGCCGAGCACCTCGAGGTCTCCCTCGTCGGCGATCGCCTGCGCCGTGAGGAGCCGCATCGTCGTCGACTTGCCGGCCCCGTTTGGCCCGAGCAGACCCACGCACGTGCCTTCGGGTACGTCCAGGTCGAGTCCGTCGACCGCGGTGATCGGCCCGTAGCGCTTGACGACGCCCCGCAGCCTGATGGCGAGCTCACTGCCCATGGAGCCAGCATGCCAGGGGTCAGGTCTTCCATGTTCCAGTACTGGAACATGGAAGACCTGACCCTTTCTCAGAGACTGCCGAGAGGCGCGATTGCCCGCACGGGCTGCCCCGTCACCTCCGCGATCGTCTCGAAGTCGCGGTCGTAGTGGCAGAGACCGGCACCGGCGAGCTCGGCTGTTGCTGCGATTAGCAGATCCGGCGGCGTGATCTGGCGGTGCCGGCCGCGTGCCACGAGCATCTCCCATACGTCCAGCGCCCGCGTCCACGTCCGGTCGGTGATCGCGAGCTGCGGCAGCGCCTCCAATCCGGTTCGGAGTTTCAAGAACTCGGCCATGTTGCGCGCCGTCCACAACATCTCGGTCATGACCATCCCGCACGTCGCTATCTCGCCTGCGAAGGCAAGAGACGCGAACGCGGCTGCGACCTCGCGGCTCTTCTCGCGGTTTGTCCACGCACTCGTGTCGGCTAGCTCCACCAGGCTACGGCTCGGGAAGGAGCGGCAAAGTCTCGACGTCGGGTGTTCGCAGCCGCTTGAGCTCCTCGTTCGAGAGATCGAACTTGTGGGCCATCAGGCGGCGGAGCCGGGCCTGTCGGACGACTTCCTCGAGGGCGCGATGGATGGTCTGCGTCGTCTCGCGCGTCTCGAGGACCTCGCGGGCCGCGGCGACCAAGTCGAGGTCGAGGTTGAGTGACGTACGCTTGACCATTGGCTCAGTGTATGCCTGTAACCGGCGCTCAGCAAGCATACGTCGGAAGAGGTCATGTCCATACGAGAAAAGTCATGGCAAGTGCGGAGCCGAGCACCGCAAGGCTCCGCACTAGACTCCGCGCGTGCCGAGTAGACGCAGGCGGCAGGTCGAGCTCGAGCGCGTACTCGGTACGCCCGCGCTTTTCGCCACCGCCTACGGCAACGTCGGCTCGTCGATCTACTACGCGCTCGGCCTGACCGCGGTCTTTGCGCTCGGATTGACACCGCTCGTCTTCGTCATCGCAGGAGTCATCTTCGCTGCGACTGCAGCAACCTACGCCGAGGGCACGGTTCGCTATCCGGAGGCCGGCGGCTCGTCGAGCTTCGCCCGCCACGGCTTCAACGAGCTCGTCTCGTTCGGCGCTGCCTGGGCCCAGATGCTCGTCTACATCGTCACCGTCTCGACGTCGGCGTTCTTTGTGCCGCACTACCTCTCGATCTTCTGGGAGCCGCTGAAGCAGAACCCGTGGGACATCGTCGGTGGTGCGATCGTGATCGTGATCCTCGTGATCCTCAACACGGTCGGCGTGCAGGAGGCCGCGAAGCTCTCGATTACGCTCGCGGTCGTCGACTTCGCGACGCAGATCCTGCTCGTCGGGCTGGGCTTCGTGCTCGTCTTCAGCCCGCACATCCTGACGTCGAACATCCACTGGGGCACGGCGCCGACCTGGGGGCATCTCGCGATCTCGATCCCTATTGCGATGCTCGCCTACACGGGGGTGGAGACCGTCTCCAACCTGGCCGAAGAGGCGCGCGATCCGTCGCGAAGCGTGCCGAATGCCTACAAGCTCGTCGCCGGCGCGGTGTTCGCCATCTACTTCACACTGCCGCTGATCGCGCTCTCCGCGCTGCCCGTGAAGCAGATCGACGGCAAAAGCACGACGCTGCTCGCGCTGCCGCCGGAGAAGGGCGGCTTTGCCAACGACCCCGTGCTCGGTATCGTCGACAACCTCGGGATCTCCGGCGGCTTCCATCGTGCGCTGCAGATCTACGTGGGGATCCTCGCCGCGACGATCCTCTTCATCGCGACGAACGCAGGCGTGATCGGTGCGTCGCGGATCACCTATTCGATGGCGAGCCACCGGCAGCTGCCGGAGATCTTCCGGCGACTCCATCCGAAGTTCAAGACGCCGTGGCTCTCGCTCCTGATCTTCGCCGGGATCGCGCCGATCATCGTGATCCTGCCGGGAAACGTGAACTTCGTGGGCACGCTCTATTCGTTCGGCGCCACTCTCTCGTTCACCGTCGCGCATGCCTCGATAGTGCGGCTGCGGATGAAGGCGGGCGGCGAGGAACAGCTCTATCGCGCGCGCCCCAACTTCCGCTATCGCGGCGTCGACTGGCCGCTGTTCGCGATCTTCGGCGGGCTCGCGACAGGGATCTCGTTCCTCGTGATCCTCGAGCAGAACCCGACGACGCGCTGGGTGGGGCTCGGTTGGCTCGCCATCGGCGGTGCCTTCTACGTCGTCTATCGCCGGCGGTATGTCCGAGAGCCGTTGACCAAGACGGTCCGCGCGCCGGCGGCTTATGGGCCTGCGCTCGCGCTCGAGTACAGGCGCCTTCTCGTGCCGATTGTCGGCGGGCAATCGTCCGACGACGCGCTCGATGTCGCCTGCAGCCTTGCCGCCGAGCGCCGTGCCCGGATCGTTGCGCTGAACGTTCTCGAGGTGCCGCTCGATCTGCCGCTCGGGGTCGAGCTACCGGAGGAAGAAGAGCGCGCGAACCACGAGCTCGACGAGGCCCGGGCGATCGGCGATTCGTATGG